>JAFUZB010000058.1 GCA_017476845.1 Clostridia bacterium | reverse complement strand
CCTTCTAGGCAGGCGCACTTCCTTGATTTTCACTCTCCGCTCAGCTTATCCAGCATGACCTCGTAGGCCTTGCCCAGCTGCGGATCCGTCAGATCGCCAAACTCGTACATTCCCGGATCATCCTCGGAAAGAGCCACCTCTACATCCGGCGTGATCCCGATCTTATGTACTTTGTTCCCGTTTGGTGTAAAGTACTGTGCGATCGTCAGCTGCATGCCCGCACCTTCAGCGCCCACCGGTGTAACCGCCTGGATAATTCCCTTGCCATAGCTCTGCACACCGACTACGGTCGCTTCCGTTCGATCCTTCAGGGCACCAGTCAGGATTTCTGAGGAGGAAGCGGAGTTCTCGTTAATGAGAATGACCAGCGGCAGGTCCACCTTGCCGTCAAAGGCATATGTGTTCTGGCGCGTTCCATCCTTGTACTCCACATAATAGATCAGCCCTGCATCCAGGAACCGATCGGCAATGGACTCGGCATCATTGACCCATCCGCCAGGATTGTCGCGAAGATCCAGAATCAGTCCCTTGGCGCCCTGGGATACCAGGGTATCAAGTGCTTCATTGAACTTTTCGGCGCAGTCTCCTGCGAACTCGTAGAGTTCGATGTAGCCGATATCATTTTCGAGCATGGTGTATTCTACGCGATTGACATTGACAACAGCACGCTCCATAACGGTTTCCCGTTCTTCGCCGCCGCGAAGGAAGGTGACATGCACCTCTGTTCCGGGCGTTCCGCGCATGATATCGACCGCATCCTGAAGATTATCCGCTGTCACATACAGATCCTCGACCTTGTAAAGGATGTCCCCGCGCATGACGCCGGCTTTTTCGGCCGGGCTTCCGGTGAAGATCCGTGTGGCAACGCAGATACCGGTATCATAGTATGCGGAGATCAAGATCCCGATGCCTGCGTACTCGCCCTCGTCATCCTCCCACATGCTCGCAAAATCTTCGGCAGTGTAATAATAGGTATATGGATCGTCGATGGCGTCAAGCATGCCGGAAGCAGCGCCGTCCAGGAGCTCCGCTTCATCGGTCTCCTCATAATAGTTTTCCTCGACAATCGCCATAATCTGCAAAAGGGTATTGTACTTCTGATAAGCTTCATACTCCTCACGCGAAATGGTCACCGTATCCCCTGCGACATCCACAAGCTGATTGTCCGTTCGGGAGGTGTTGCTCTCCTGAAACATACTGCGCAAGCCCAGAATCGGCAAAGCAGTGCAGGAGGAAAGCAGTGCAAGGCATAACACCAGCATAAGGCACAAAAGGCCATTCCGTTTTCTCATCTCTATCTCCCTCATTCTTCAAGCAGATTGCAGATATCCACCCATGCCGCATGCAGCTGTGGATCACTCAGGTCGCCGAGAAGGTACATACCATTGTCTCCCTCTGCCAACTCGACCCAGTGGTCAGGTTCAATGCCGTTGTGATGGACCTCGGTTCCGGAGGGCGTAAAGTACTGCGCAACCGTGAGCTGCATCGCATCACCTTCAGCATCCACCTGCATGAGATGCTGCACAACCCCCTTGCCAAAGCTCGTCACACCCACAACCAGACTACCCAGCCTATCACGCAGCGCTCCGGTGAGAAGCTCCGAGCATGACGCGCTGTTCTCATTGACGAGAATAACAAGCTCAATCTCCTGGCTTCCTTTGGAGGTGTAGTAATATTGGGTCTCCCCATTGCGATACTGCAGATATGTCAATACGCCCTCGTCAAGGAAATGATTCCCGATGGCAATCGCATCGTCAAGCAGTCCGCCGGGATTGTCGCGAAGATCGAGGATCAGTCCCCGCATACCGGCCTGTGTCAGACTGTCTAAGGCCTCGGTAAACTGCGATACGCATTCACCAGCAAACTCCCACAGCCGAATATAACCAATCTGGTTTTCCAGCATGCAGCTCTCCACGCGGTTCATGGTAATCTGTGCCCTTCCGACCGTCTTCGTCAGAAGCTCCTCCCCGCGTCTGAAAACAACCTCTACGTCCGTTCCGGGCGTGCCGCGCATGATGTTGACGGCGTCTGTGATCGTGTCGGGCGTGACGACCAGATCCTCGACCTGCACGAGAATATCTCCGCGATGTACGTCCGCCTCCTGCGCAGGAGAACCCGAGAAGACACGTGAGATCGTGCTCAGTCCCGTCACATAGCTGGTGGAAATCTGAATGCCAATGCCGGCATACTCACCCTTCTGGTGCTCCATGTAATCAGCAAAGCTCTCTGCTGTGTAATAGAAGGTATACGGATCTCCAAGCGACCGCAGCATTCCCTGGGCCGCACCGTCCAGCAGAGTCTTTTCATCGACATCCTCGTAGTAGTTCTCCTGGACAATCTCCATCATCTCCACGAGTGTGTCAATCTTCCGGTACATATCATAGACACTGCGCGGAATCGTCACTGTGTCCTCTGCCATACCGGAGAGAGGAAGCAGCAGAAAAAGTGCTGCAAGAAAAGCAGACAGGATGTTACGCATGGGGCACCTCAGTTCTTTGTAGAATCTTCAAGCCTGCGGCTCTTTTTGAGTTCAAGAAACACCTTGAAGGTGACCGCATCCTCAAACTTCCGAAGATCCAGTCCCGTATGACGATACAGCTTTTCCAGACGGTACACCAAGGTGTTTCTATGGATGTACAGTTGCCGCGCTGTGTCTGAAAGGTTCAGGTCCTTCTTGAAAAACGTCTCAATCGTAAAGAGCATCTCTTCATTGAGGATGCGCTGTGTTTTCTCATTAAACAGAACCCGCAGATATCCGCCCGCAGTCTGCTCCGGAAGCTCCATCAGGAAGCGCTCGAGAAGCAGCTGAGAATAGGCGTAGATATAGTTTTCAGGGGCGAAGGTCCGGCCAACCTCAATTGCACGCCGCGCCTCCCTATAGCTCTCCGTAAGATCGGCCAGGTCCTCCACCACATTGCCGATACCCACGGTCACAGTTTTCCCTGTTTCACTCAAGACTGTCTCGTGCAGTGCCCGTGCATACTGCAGCGCATCATCCAGTGTTTCGCCGCTTTGGATATCCCGGATCATCACTGCTGTGTTCCGGTCAAGGTCCACCATGAAATCACCGTCTTCGAGCGGCGCAATATCGCTGAGTGTAGCGAAGGTACGGGATATGTCAGGCTGGAGGATATGGAAAATCATCACGCGGCGTTCCTTCATGCGCGAAAGCCGCAGACGACTGCATAGATTCTCCACATCGTCACTGTTCATATTCCCAAGAAGAATCTGTTTGAATGCATCCGGCGCACTCTCCTCAAGAGGAGCACGCTGGATCTGAGCAATCAATGAAGCACTGAGCTTGAGAATCTCCTTTGCGCCATGAACATTTCTGTCACAGATGAGAATCACATCAGGATAGTTTACCCTTAGACACATCCGGCCTAAGACCGTGACTGGAACATCCTCCCTGAGGAGGTTGGATGTGCGAATGATCAGATCATCCGGATCGGAGAGGACCGTTTCCGGATCATGATCAATAACACGCACAGGGATATCCATAGAGCGAAGCAGTTCCGTCATCTGGTCCATAATATTGCGATCAACCATCTGACTTCCCCTTTCGTGCAGATTGCACAAAGATGTACGTCGGCATTATAGCATAATAGCTATCCAATGCAAACGTTCCAAATTGGCAGAATCGCCTCTATTGCAGGATTTCACTTATCTTTCACACAAATGGACTTCTTGATTCAGATTGCATACAGTGTTGTCAGAATGTACAAATCTGCCAAAGTGCAATTGTGGATTCACCTTACAATCCTTCGCTCCAGATTCGTGCCCGTATCTCGTGAGATCGATTGCTTACAATCAACTCCCAACATGATAAAAACCCGCTGCGCAGGCAGCGGGTTTTTATCATGTTCGACTTAGCGGGACAGGATGGTCTTCTCGGTGTCCTTGTCGAAGAAGTGCAGATGGTTGACATCAAAGGCAACGCGGATCTTATCGCCTGCACGGCTGGCAGTACGAGGATCAACACGAGCGATGATGTTGCCTTCCTTACCGGTGGTGGTCAGATACAGATAGGTCTCAGAGCCCATCTGCTCGGTGACTTCCACGTTCACATTGATTGCAGCTGTGGAGAACTTCTCGAGGAACTCAGCACCGTCGTCAATGTTCTCAGGACGGATACCCATGATGACTTCCTTGCCAACATAGGATTCATCCACAAACTTGGAGACCTTGAAATTCGGAACAACGATCTTGTTGTCGCCGAAGGTGGCCACGACATCCTGGCCTTCCTTGCTCAGCTTAACATTGAAGAAGTTCATCTGGGGGCTGCCGATGAAGCCAGCGACGAACTCGTTGCCGGGGAAGTCGTACAGGTTCTGGGGAGTATCCACCTGCTGCACAACGCCGTCCTTCATGACAACGATACGGGAAGCCAT
>JAFUZB010000057.1 GCA_017476845.1 Clostridia bacterium | reverse complement strand
GGCGGATGTCCTTGTGCTCCTTGAAGGCATTGCGCACAAACATCATGTCCAGCTTGAGGGCATCGATGGGCAGGGAGGAAATCATCCCAAGGGACGAGTAGCCGGTGCCGAAATCATCCATCTCGATGCGGAAGCCCAGACTTCTGAGCTGATTGACGACACTGATGATCAGTTCGGCATCATTGGTGTAGGCCGACTCTGTGATCTCCAGAAGATACTCCTCGGGAGTGAGCTGATAGGTTTCCAAAAGCTTGGCAAAGTTGCTGGTGAGGTTGGCGTCAAACATATCCACGCGCGACACATTCACCGACACGGGCACCGCATACCCGTACCGCTCCTTCCAGGTATGGATCTGGGCGGCTACCTCCTGCCAGACATAGCTGTCCAGCTGTTGGATCATGCCGTTCTCCTCAAAGAGCGGGATGAAGATACCGGGGTTGATGCGCCCAAGCCTGGGATGCTCCCACCTCACCAGCGCCTCCGCGCTGGCAAGAAGCGGCTTATCGTGGCGCACGTCAAACTTCGGCTGATAGACCACCTTGAACTGATGCTCCCGGATCGCCTCGGCAAAGTCATCGGTGAGCTGCTCGGCATAGATCTCGGAGGCGGCGAAGTTCTCGTCGTACACCGAAATGGTCTGGGCCAGGTTGTTACGCACGGTATCCGCGGCAATCTTGGCGCGGTCAAATCGGCGCTCCACATCAATGGTCTTGTCGACATTGCTGTATACGCCCATGCGCAGCCGCACGCGGCCCGCCATGGCATTATCCTCGGTCAGGCCCCTTGAGGCGCGCTCCAGGATCTCCTTGTAGTCTTCCCTGTGCGGGCAGTAAACCATGAAGGTGTCCGCCTCGCGCCTGCAGACGATGCCGTCGCTTCCATGCACGACCTCGCGAAGCCCTTCTCCAATGCGCCGAAGCACGCGGTCGGCAAAGGTCTTTCCATAGCGCTCATTGATGAGATGGAAGTGATTGATATCCACCACGATCGCGTCCATCGCCGTGCCGGGATGGTGCTGATCGTACTGCTCGGCATAGTTATAGAAAAACTCGCGGTGATACAGTCCCGTCACCGGATCGCGCTCGGTGGACTGGATGATCTGCCTGTCCTCGATGAGCTCAATATTGCGCAGCACACGCGCGAGAATGATATCGGGTCGGGGATAGGGTTTGGAGATGAAATCGATCGCACCCAGCGCCAGGCTCTCCACCTCGGCCTCCTGATCGCTGGTGAGCACAATGACCGGGAGATGCGAAAGAAGCGCATCCTCGCGCATCATGCCAAGAAGCTCGAGTCCGTTGATTTCCGGCATCAGAAGATCCAAAAGCACCATGGACAGCTCGCTGTGCTTTTCCCGCATGATTTCCAGTGCACTCCGGCCATTGTCCGCAAAGAGCAGCTCATAATCGTTTTCCAGTATGGAACCCAAAATCTCGCGGTTGATCTCCTCGTCATCCACGATCAGAATGAGCCGTTTACCGTTGGCCGAATGAAAATGCACATGATTGTTTGGCATACCTAAGAACCCCGTTTCTACCCAGGAAAACTGAGCACCGCTATGTTACCATGCGCCTGTCTCCCATGCAAGGACAGCAGGCAAAGAAAGCCAGAAAGAAAGCAAGCAACGGTCTTGAACCGTTGCTTGCTTTCTCACATGAACCTACATGAAGAGTGTACATCCGGCGGCGCGGAAGGCATCCGCCATCTCAAGGAGCTTTTCGGGGGATACGCGAAAGCGCCGCGACAGACACGCAAGGCATAGATACTCCTGTGTGCCCCGGTTGATGAGCTTTTTGGTCAGCCCGACCTCATCCCTGCCTACCTTTTCTCCGCAAAGGCTGCACTGCATCAGGGCTTCACCAGACGCACACGGTAGACTACGCAGTCATGGGCAGGCACACGCACGCGCAGATGCTCGCGATGCACCCCGCCGTCGGAGCCGTCAAAGACATTGGTCAGGCTGAAGGCGTAGCCCGCAGCGGCCGGGAGTCCGGTATCGTTGAAGAGCACAATCATATCCTTGTCATCCTCGGAGAAATTGTATACGCCAAGCGCATAGTCCCCATCTGCGAGGAACTTGAAGGCATAGATTCTGTCCGTTTCGTCCTCACGCTGCAGGAAGATGGGCGGTCTGGCCTCAGGATCCTGGTCGATCGCGATGAGCTCCTTGTTCATCACCAGCGCCTTGGTAGCCTCGTTCATGGCGCGGATATCGCATCCGAGCATGAGCGGACAGGAGAACAGGCACCACAGGGAGAACTGCGAGCGGTAGTCCGCATCCGAGCAGCCCGTGGCACCCACCAGGCCCTTGCCGTACATGCCGACGGTGAGCATATCCATGTCGTTAAAGCAGCCCGGCGCCGAGGCATCCAGATGCGTCATCTGGCTCCTTGCGATCTCCCGGTAGGACTCGGGGGTATCAAAGATGTCTCCGGTGGAGCGATAGAGATGGGCGCCGGTGGAGCGAATCCAGCTCCAGACATTCTCCTGGCCCCAGTTGCAGGCGGAGAAGACGATGTCCCTGCCCGTGGCGCGCAGCGCCATGCCCATGCGCCGATAGAGTGTCTGCTGGTGGGCGGACACAGGACGATTGCAGTTGTCGTACTTCAGGTAGTCCACCCCGTAGTCCGCAAAGGTCTGCGCATCCAGGAACTCGTGGTCGTAAGATCCCGGATAATCCGCACAGGTGCGCACGCCGTCGCAGGAGTACATGCCAAACTTGAGTCCCTTGCTGTGCACATAATCGGACACAGCACGCATGCCGTGGGGGAACTTCTTCGGCTCCGGCACGATGCGTCCCGTCTCCGGGTCCCGCTCATACTCGGACCAGCAGTCGTCGATGACGAGATAGGTATACCCGGCATCCTTAAGGCCCGTGGCGACCATGGCGTCCGCGCTCTCCAGAATCAGCTTTTCGTCAATCTTGTCGCCGAAGGTATTCCAGGTGTTAAATCCCATGGGCGGTGTACGTACAATCATGGTTCTCTTCCTTTCTGTCTTGCATCCATCCGGATCCTATTTGGATTTTATTTGCTTGATGGGTCTCCCCTGTCAGTTCTCCTCCAGGCCTTCCTTGGTCTCCCTGCCCTCGCGAAGAAGCGCGCGCATGCCTTCCCTGTCCTCCCTGTCAAGGGCATCCCGGTAGTCTGTCAGCCGCGCAATGAGGCCGTCGATCTCGGGAAGGAGATTCTCGCGGTTTAAGAAGAAAAGCTCGGTCCACATGTTTTCGTTGACCTTGGCTACCCGCGTCATGTCCGCAAAGGAGCCGGCCGAAAACCCGCGGTGCTTCTGGGCAAGCTCCGACTTGACATAGGCCGAGGACACCACATGGGCCAATTGCGAGGTGTAGGCGATCATCTCGTCATGGGTTCTTGGGGTTGTGAACTGGATACGCCTAAATCCGATATCCGAGAAGAAATTGCGCACGCACTGCAGCACCTGCAGGTCCTCCGCGGGACTCGGTGTCAGAATCATCGAGGCCTTGTCAAACAGGTCATCCCTTGAGGCCTTAAAACCGGAGATCTCACGCCCTGACATGGGATGTCCGCCGATAAAGTGCCAGGTGTCCGCAAGGGGCTGAATACGGCTGACGATCGTCTCCTTCACGCCGCCGCAGTCGATGACAATCGCGCCCGGCTTAAAGGCAGACCTATGCTCCTCAATCCACGTCACGATCGCCTCGGGATAGAGCGCCACGAGAATCAGATCCATCTCGGGGAGGTTATCCTCCGTGAGGTCCTCGTCGATGGCGTCCATGAGGTGCGCAAGCTGCATCGTTTCCGGAAGAATATCGGTGCCGTACACCCTGATACTCTTTGCGTGAAGACGGATCGTGCGCGCAAGCGAACCGCCGATGAGTCCCAGCCCAACGATCCCGACCGAATGTATTTCCAAGGGTTTTCATCCTTTCCAAATTCCAGTTTTCCCCTTTTCCCATTGCGCAGTGGCTTTTCGACACGCAAAGGGCATTTCCTGCAGGCCGTGTATCCCAAAAACAAAGATCAGCCCGCAGAAGCTTTCTGGGGCCGATAGGATTACTTTTTCTCCGAGACCTTGGGTTCATGGTACTCGGCATGCTTATCGTATCTGACGCTCTCCGGGGGTACCTCCAGGAGCTCCGGATGATCCAGGTAGCGCTCCATATCCGCAAAGAAGCCGGCATAGAACGCGCCCGAGCACACACGCTCGTCGGCGGTAATGCCGATGGGCAGGAAGCGCTTCATGCGCGTCTTCCCGTCCTCCACCACAGCCTTGCGCTCAATCAGGCCCATCCCGAAAAACAGGGAGGTCGAGCCGAAATTGTAGATATGATGGTTCACATGGTGGAGTCCAATCGAGGCATTGTTGGTGATGAACATGCCCGTATGGAACGGGATCTCATCCAGGAACGCCCCGGGCAGAAGTCCGTAGCGGTCCAGAAGACGCACAAGCCCGACCACCACCGTGGCAAGTCCCGGGATCTTCAGAAGGCCCGACGCCAGCTTGTCCACGAAGTTTTTGTTGTTTGCCCCACGGTTGCCTTCAATGACCGCATTCATGCGGTCGCGGACATCATACAAGGTATCGGTTGCATCAAAGCGGATCTTGACCGCGGTCTCCCCTGCCTCCGCATTCTGCGGATCCTTGAGCATAGTGAAGGACACCGTGCAGTTATTGCGCGAATAGAACTGCTTGTTCATGATATAGCGGTTGACCTCGGGATGCTGACTGACCGCGCGCACATAGGCCGCCACGATAATCTGCATGAAGGTGATCCGCTCGTCCTTCTTCATCTGTCCGGCGATATAGCGCGTGAGCATCTCATAATCCAGTTCATGTGCCAGAAACACCTGCGCATCGCAGCGCATGGGCATCAGATAAGGCGTGATCTGGACAATCGGATCGATGTCCGAGATGCGCCTTCCGTCTGCGCGAAAACCCAACACTCTTCTTCCTCCCATATCCGGCAGCCAAAATCAAGCATGAAAAAAACCGAATAAAAAACACAGCGGCCACCAGGGCCGATTATGGCAGTTTCCGCTTTGTTTTGTCAAGGCAGAGGCGGAGTGTGTGCACAGCAGCGGACCCTTCCCCGCCTCCCGGGCGCCTTTTTTCCCTTCGTTTCATTCTTGACACCGATTCGCCGGCCCCATACAATGGAAAGGTATGTTGTTTTTTACTCCCGCTTCTGCGACATGAAGAAAGGATAGGGCAGGTATGTCTTGCAAGTATGTCTTTGTCACCGGTGGTGTCGTCTCTTCCCTGGGTAAGGGCATCACAGCCGCTTCAATCGGTCGTCTTCTCAAGGCGCGCGGCTATCGTGTCAGCATGCAGAAATGCGACCCGTACTACAATGTTGATCCCGGTCTCCTCTCCCCTCTCCAGCACGGCGAAGCCTTCATCACCGATGACGGTATCGCAGCTGACCTTGACCTCGGTCACTATGAACGCTTTATCGACGAAAACCTCCACGGCGAAGCCAGCACCACCACCGGCAAGGTCCACAAGCGCATTATGGAGCGCGAGCTTGCCGGTGAATACCACGGCGGCACCGTCCAGGTGGTTCCCCATGTGACAAACGAAATCAAGCACCGCATCCTCACTGCCGCAGAAAACAGCGGGGCCGATATTGCCATCATCGAAATCGGCGGCACCGTGGGCGACATGGAATCCTCCCCCTACATGGAGGCCATCCGCCAGCTCAAATGGGAACTGGGTCCCCGCCAGACCTGCTTTGTGCATGTCACCCTGCTTCCCTACATCTCCGCCGCCGGTGAAATGAAGACCAAGCCCACACAGCACTCCGTCAAGGCGCTGCGCTCCATCGGCATTCAGCCGGACGTGATCGTGTGCCGCACCGAGCGCTCCATCACCTCCGAGGCCAAGGAAAAGATCGCCATGTTCTGCAACGTCAAGCCCGGCAATGTCGTGCAGAATCTGAACTGCAATTCCATCTATGAGGTCCCGCTGCTCCTGGAAAAGGAAGGCCTGGGCAGCATTGTCTGCAACGAGTTCGGTCTCACGCCCGAAAAGTGCGATCTCACCGACTGGGAGAATATGGTACACCGCATGCTCGCAGCCGAAAAGCATGTGCATATCGGCCTTGTGGGCAAGTATGTCGAGCTCCATGACGCCTATCTTTCCGTATCCGAAGCCCTCCATCATGCCGGCATCGCCAACGATGCGGTGATTGATCTCAAGTGGATCGCCTCGGACGATATCACCGACAGCAATGCCAAGGACGTGCTCGGCGGCCTGGACGGCCTCATCATCCCCGGCGGCTACGGCGACCGCGGGGCTGAGGGCATCATTGCCGCCTGCCGCTATGCCAGGGAAAACAAGGTGCCCTGCCTGATGATCGGCTTCGGCATGCAGCTGGGCACGGTCGAAGCGGTGCGCTCGCTCCTTGGCGAAAGCCAGGCCAACTCCACCGAGGTGGTCCACAATGCCTCCCCCGCCGTGGTGCGGATTCCCAAGGACCGCATCGGCGACAACGACAGCCGCCAGAAGGCGCGCCAGGGCGGATTTGACGTCACGCTCAGTGCGGGTCTTCTCCACGACATCTATCAGGCGGGCACCATTCATGAGCGCCACGGCAACCGCTACGAGGTGGACAGCGCCTTCGTTGCCCCGCTTCAGGAGAAGGGCCTGGTATTCACGGCCCTTTGCGGCGAATATCCGGAAGGCTTTGAGAGCAAGGATCATCCCTTCTATGTGGGCGTCATCTTCCATCCGGAGTATACCTCCCGTCCCAACCGTCCCCATCCCCTCTTTGTGGCCTTTGTCCGCAAGAGCCTGGAAAAGTGAGGATAACTATGTCCCGCATCACTCTGATTCCCGGAAAGGAAAAGCGCGTCCTGTCCGGTCACCCTTGGGTTTTCCGCAGTGATATCGCAAGCGTAGAGGAAGGTGTGACCCCTGGCGGCATCGTCTCGGTCTACTCCAGCAAGGGCCGCTTTCTGTGCAAGGCCTTCTACAATCCCCTCTCGCAGATTGCGCTGCGCGTGATGTCCCTCAAGGATGAACCCATCGACGAGGCCTTTATCCGACGCAGAGTCCACGAGGCCGTGGCCTACCGCAGAACCTTTGCGGATCTGCGCAGCTGCCGCATGATCTTTGCCGAGTCCGACCGCCTGCCCGCCCTCATCGTCGATTCCTTCGGCGGGGTGCTGGTGCTGCAGTGTCTGGCCCTCGGCATGGAGGCCTTCAAACCCATGATCGTGGATGCCCTGGTGGAGGAGCTCCATCCCGACGGCATCTGGGAGCGCAACGATGTCCCGGTGCGCTCCCTGGAAGGCCTGGAGATGACCACCGGTCTTCTCTACGGCACGGTCCCCGACCGCGTGGAGATGGTCGAAAACGGCATCCGCTTCCTGGTGGATGTCAAGGAAGGGCAGAAAACCGGCTTTTTCCTGGACCAAAAGGAGAACCGCGCCGCCATCGCCCCGTTTGTAAAAGGGCGCACGGTGCTCGACTGCTTTACCCACACAGGCAGCTTTGCCCTGCATGCCGGGCATTTCGGGGCAAGCGATGTCACCGGGGTCGACATCTCCGATTACGCCTGTGCCTTCGCCGCCGAGAACGCTGCACTCAACGGATTGAGCGATCGCGTGCACTTTACCTGTGCCAACGCCTTCGACCTCCTCAGCCAGCAGTCGCGCGATGGCGTCAAGTACGACACGATCATCCTGGATCCTCCGGCCTTCACCAAGTCGCGCAGTACGGTCGACCGGGCCACCAAGGGCTACAAGGAGATCAACCTGCGCGCCATGAAGATGCTGCCCCCGGGCGGGTATCTCATCACCTGCTCCTGCTCGCAGCATATCCTGCCCGCCGCTTTCCTGGATATTGTCCGGTCCGCCGCCCAGGACGCGCATGTGCAGCTGCGGCAGATCGAGTACCGCACGCAGGGCAAGGATCATCCGATTCTCCCCGCCGCGCCCGAAACCCAGTACCTCAAGTGCGGAATCTTTCAAATCCTTGACTGACACCAAAAAGAAGGCCTGTGCTTAAGTAGCACAGGCCTTCTTTTTGCATACGCATCAGGCTTTATCTCAGTACTCAAATACGGTTACGGCAAATCCCATGTTGTCCAGTCCGGTCACAGTATTGCGCACACCGTTCTTGTTGGTCACATGCACCGTGAAGGGATCGCCGTTTCCGACGTTTTCACGCACGATCTCATAGCGCAATACCCCGTCCTCGAACACCGCGATATGCGGATGCTCGGAGAGGTAATCCAGGTATTCCTCCAGGCACAGGTCCATGGCATGCATGGCTGCCGCATTGCCCTTGCCGACATACCGGAAGGCCTGCAGCTTCACGCTCACGCCCGTCTTATAGCTCTTGTCCGCGGTGCCCTTGACCGGATAGTCGGCCAGGGGGAAGCGGAAGATAAGGCCGTACTTCCAGCTGTTGTTGTACAGCCAGATGCCCTGCTCACTCTCAAAGAACTTCAGATTGTTGACGGCGGCGTCATCCTTCTTGTAGAGAATCAGGCGAAGGGTCAGACCGGTGTTGAACTCGCTCGTACCCGGATAGTTGACATCCTTCTTGGCACGCTCGATCTGCTCCTCCTGGGAGAGATTCTTGTATTTCTCCATCTGCTTCTGGAAAAGCTGATTTTGCTCATCCCAGGAGCGATAGCCCTCATAGGCCACGTAGTTTTCCAGGTTCTGTGCCTTGGCATCCAGAAGTGCATTCTTGATCGCTTCCACCGCATCCGGGAACAGACGCACGCTGGAATCCTTCACCGAGATGGTTCTGTCCGTCGCCTTGGAAACGCTCACCAGCGTATCCTCCAGGAAGTCCTCCGGACGGGAGTGCCATTCGTTGACCAGGAGCATGCCATTGTAGAGCGCATCCTGACGCTGGATCGTTCTTGTGGTCACGCTCTCCAGCGGATAGCTGGTCAGGTCGACAATCTCCCAGCCCGAGCCCGACGGTACCGGCCAGGCTTCGTTGGTGCCGTCGTCCTGCTCTTCTTCAAACGCGGCGAGCGCAGCCTCATAGGCCAGCGGCGCCTGGGTATTCTCGGCGACGACCTCATCGGTCATCACCTGCAGGCGTTCGGAGCGCATAGAGGCAATATAGTGAGAACCATAGATTGCACCGGCACCGAGAACACCAAAGAGAATCGTGAGGACCAGGACAAGCTTGAACGGATCCTTTTTCTTCTTCGTCCTTGCCATTGTGTTATCCTGCCTTTCGCAGAAGATCTCCTATTTTAGGAGCCATTTGCAGACCTTGAGTGTGCCCTTATAAATATGCAGACCAAGTCCTGTACTGTATCTATTCTACGCAATCCTGCATATTCCTGCAAGATGACTTCACCGAGGGAAAAGGTCGGCCCAGTCCCGCCTAGCCCCAGGCCCTGTAGAAATATGCAGGAAGTCTTAAAAGAAGCCCGATTTCGCAGTGCCTTGGGCACCGCTGGCAGGGGGCCGAAAGAGCGAACAGCCAGCTGGGAACACATGGTCCCACTGGCTGTTCGCTTCCATAGATTAGCTTTTGCCGGTCCATGCCCGGCACAGGAGCAACGCTTCCATCGCCCTTGGGTTCTGCATCCTTACGAACGAATCACAGCGTCGTGCTGTTCCTTCGCGTAGGTCATCACCTTGTCCATGGCGGCATTGATCTCCGCTTCCGTCAGGGTTCTGTCGGGGGCACGGAAGATGAAATTGAAGGATACCGACTTGATGCCCGTCCCCAGTACGGCGGAACGGTAGACATCGAACATGCCGGCGGACTCCAGGAGGTTCCCCGCCGCTTTCTTCATGCCTTCCAAAAGGGGACCGACCTCCACGGACTCGGCCATGACCAGGCTCAGGTCACGGGAGACAGCCGGGAAACGCGGCATGGCTTTGACTTCGCCCATCGGACGGCGCAGACGCATGATCTGATCGACGTTCATCTCCACCAGGATGGCCTGTGCAGGCATGTCAAAGCGCTCGCGGGTTCTGGGATGAACCTCACCCACCTTGGCTACCACCTCATCTCCGCTCACCAGGTCAGCAGTCCTTCCGGGATGCAGATAGGTCGCATTCCCGCGCTCGGCGTGCACCTCAATGCCCATAGCGGAGAAGAGCATTTCCGCCACAGCGCGTGCGCTGAAGAAATCCTCGCCCTCGCCGTAGAGACCCAGCACCAGGTGTGTGGTCTCGGTGGGCAGGCCCTCCTCTGTCTTCTTCGCCGGATCAAAGACGCGGGAAATCTCAAAGAGACGGGCGGCAGGATTGCCGTGGGTCATGTTGAGGGCCAGCGTGGTGAGCATATCCGGAACAAGCGTTGTGCGCATCACGGAGGTATCCTCGCCCAGGGGGTTTCGGATTGCCAGAAGCTGCCTGCGCGGATCATCCGCCGCCAGGTCCAGCGCATCCACCGTCTTGGGGGAGACGAAGGAATAGTTCATGATTTCAAGAAAGCCCTTGCCTGTCAGAAGCCCTGAGAGGGTCTGGCGCAGCTTCATATTCGGAGAAACACCGCCTGGCGTAGTCTCCCCGCGAAGCAGGGTAGAAGGCACCTTGTCATAGCCGTACACGCGAAGCGCTTCCTCGCACAGATCGGCTTCCTGGGTGACATCCTGACGATAGTCCGGCACGGTCACAGTCAGGTGATCCCCGTCGCGCTTGACATCAAAGTGCAGTCTTTCCAGGCTCTCCACGATCTCCTCGGGGGTGATCGGGACGCCTGCGCGCTTTGCGATATGCTCGCAGCTGCCTTCAATCACCTGCACGGGGGCAGGATTCGGATAGATATCGATCACGCCGCTCACCACATCGCCCGCATCCAACTGCTCGATCATCTGGCAGGCGCGGTTCATGGCCTCCATGGCCGTTCTCACCGACACGCCCTTCTCGAAGCGTCCGGAGGACTCGGTGCGGATACCGAGGGCGCGGGATGTCAGACGGGTCTGGGCATAGTCAAAGACCGCGCACTCGAACATCATCGTATGGGTCTTTTCGGTGATCTCGGACTCCTCGCCGCCCATGATACCTGCCACGCAGGAGGGCTTGGAAGCGTCGCAGATCACCAGCTGGCCGGCGCTCAAAGGATGCGGCTTACCGTCCAATGTCGTGATATGCTCGCCTTCCCTCGCCTTGCGCACAATGATGTGGTGTCCCTCGACCATTTCCAGGTCGAAGGCGTGCATGGGATGGCCGGTTTCGAGCATGATGAAATTGGTGATATCCACCACATTGTTGATAGAGCGCATGCCGGCGCCGTAGAGGTACTGCCTGAGCCACAGGGGGCTTGGCCCAACACGCACATCCTTAATCACGCGCGCTACATAGCGGGGGCACAGCTCCGTGTCCTCCACGTCCACCTTCACATAGTCGTGGATATCTCCGCCGCTCTCCTTGACCGTGATCTCGGGCTTAGTGAAGCTTGTGCCGCAGGCCACGGCGGCCTCCCTGGCAATGCCCCACACGGACAGGCAGTCCGGGCGGTTGGCGAGCACCTCAAAATCCATGACCGTCTCGTCCAATCCCAGAATCGGCTTGACATCGCTGCCCACGGGATAATCCTCATGGAAGACCAGAATGCCTTCGCTCCCCACCGAGGGATAGAGCTCCGGCGGCACACCGATCTCATCGCCCGAGCAGATCATGCCCTCGGAGGGCACACCGCGCAGCTTGCCCTTCTTGATCTTAATTCCGCCCGGCAGATGGGCGCCCACCAGTGCCACCGGCACCAGCTGGCCCGCAGCCACGTTCGGCGCGCCGCATACGATCTGCAGCGGAGCTTCCTCGCCCACATCCACCGTGCACACATGCAGGTGATCCGAGTCCGGATGGGCATCGCAGGTGAGCACGCGGCCCACCACAACCTTGCTGACCTCCGCGCCGAGCTCCTCATAGCCCTCCACGCCGTTTCCGATCATGATCATATTGCGCTGGAAGGTCTCGGCATCCACATTACAGGGCGCATAGTCCCTGATCCATTTCATCGGTACTTTCATCGTACTTCTTCCTTTCCATTCTCAGGCTTCAGCGGCGGAACTGGCCGAGGAAGCGGACATCGCCCTCATAGAGCAGACGCATGTCCGAGATTCCGTAGCGCAGCATGGCGATGCGCTCCAGACCGATGCCGAAGGCGAAGCCGGAGTACACACTGGAGTCAATCCCGCACATTTCCAGCACCTTGGGATTGACCATGCCCGCACCGAGCACCTCGATCCAACCGGTTCCCTTGCATACACGGCAGCCCTTGCCGTGGCAGCTGGAGCAGGTCAGGTCGACCTCGGTGGAGGGTTCGGTGAAAGGGAAGAAGCTGGGACGGAACCGGGTGGTAATGCCCTTGCCGTAGAGCTTTTCCGCAAAAGCGTTGAGGGTGCCGCGAAGGTCCGCCATGTTGACATCCTTGTCGATGACCAGGCCCTCCATCTGATGGAAGACCGGGCTGTGGGTAGCATCGACCTCATCGGCGCGGTACACGCGGCCGGGGCAGATCACGCGGATGGGCGGCTTGCGGGTGAGC
>JAFUZB010000056.1 GCA_017476845.1 Clostridia bacterium | reverse complement strand
GAGCAAGTCTACGATTTTCTAAAGGCGCTTTCGGGGAAAACCAGACCACGAAAACCGGGCTCCAGACCGCATAAAATAGGGCTTTTGGCATTTTTCCCCGCCCTTTACAAGGCGGGGAAAAATGCTATAATCATAGGCTGTACACGTGTGCATAGAAACGGGAGGGCATAAGAGCGTGGGAAAGATCATCGCCATAACCAACCAGAAGGGTGGGGTCGGCAAGACCACAACCTCGGTCAATCTGTCCGCGGTCCTTGCGGACCTGGGGCAGAAGACGCTCATGATTGACCTGGACCCGCAGGGGAATGCCACCTCGGGCCTTGGCCTGGAGGCGGGCAAGAAGAGCGTGTACGAAGTGCTCATGGACAGCTGCAGCATGGCGGATGTCATTGAAAAGTCCGATTGGGACAGACTGTTTGTCGCCCCCAGTGACATTCGTCTGGCGGGTGCGGAGCTGGAGCTTGTGGATGTGGAGAACCGGGAGTATCAGCTGAAGTATCGCCTCAAGGAGATACGCGACAGCTACGACTTCATTGTGATCGACTGTCCGCCCTCACTCGGGCTATTAACCCTCAACGCCCTTGCCGCAGCCGATGCTGTGCTGATTCCGATCCAGTGCGAGTACTATGCCCTGGAGGGTGTATCCAGTCTCATGAGTACAATCCAGCGCGTCAGGCGGGCGATCAACACCCACCTGGAGATTGAGGGCGTGCTGCTCACGATGCTCGACGGCAGGACCAACCTGGGACTGCAGGTGGTGGACCAGGTGAAGAAACACTTCAAAAAGCAGGTCTATGCCACCACCATTCCGCGCTCGGTCCGATTGGGCGAGGCGCCCAGCCACGGGGAGCCAATCAACGTGTATGACCCGCGCTCGGCCGGTGCGGTGGCCTATCGGGCACTGGGCGAAGAGGTGCTCAAGCGCAACGGTATCAAGGTGAAAAAGAAAGCATAACACGCTACCGTTCCAAAAGAGGGACGGACACACAGATGGGAGAATGAAGCATGCCGAAGAAGGCACATGGACTGGGACGAGGGCTGGATGCCCTCCTGCCGGAAGAGGATGTCCAAGCCAGTGACAGCGGTGTCACAGTTATTGCCATTGACCTGATTGATCCCAACCTGGATCAGCCTAGAAAAGCCTTCTCCCAGGAGAGCATCAGTCTCCTTGCCCAGTCGATCACTTCCTCCGGCATCCTGCAGCCGATCCTGGTGGTGGAAGGCAAGAAGGGCCGATACACCATCGTTGCCGGTGAGCGCAGATGGCGCGCAGCCAGAGAAGCGGGACTGAGCGAGGTTCCCTGTCTTGTTCGGGAGATGAGCGTGCGCCAGCAGATGGAGGTTGCGCTTGTAGAGAACCTGCAGCGCGAGGACCTCAATCCCATGGAGGTTGCGCAGGGCATCCGCTCGCTCATGGATACCTATGAAATCACGCAGGATGAGGTTGCCAGGCGCCTGGGCAAATCCAGGCCCGCCATCGCCAATCTGCTCCGTCTCCTGACACTGCCCTCCGAGGTCACCGACCTCATCCGCGAGGGTGTGCTCAGCGCAGGCCATGCGCGTGTGCTGGCTGGCCTGGAGGATGTGGAAAAGCAGCGCC
The DNA here is from genome assembly GCA_017476845.1 of Clostridia bacterium. Taxonomy (GTDB): domain Bacteria; phylum Bacillota; class Clostridia; order Christensenellales; family Aristaeellaceae; genus UBA2943. The sequence continues at coordinate 9,391 of JAFUZB010000056.1, read as the reverse complement.
AGCTTGCCCAGGAGACCGTGACACATGGCTACTCGGTCCGCCAGCTCGAGGAGATTGCGGCACAGGGCAAGCCGGAGAAGAAAGAGAAGAGCAAAAATGCGGGGATCGATACGCGCCCCAGCGAGCTCGTGGCCCTGGAAACACGGCTCCGGGAGACCACAGGCATGCGCGCTACCCTGCAGGGCTCGGACAGCCGCGGAAAGATCATTCTGCAGTATTATTCCAAGGATGAGCTTGAGCAGCTCTATGAAGTGCTCGAGCGGCTGAATGCACAGTAAAAGATCGACTTAAGAAAGAGGAGGGGAATGACATGGCCGAGACGTATGACGCGCTTCCCTACTGGGATGGACCGCTCTCGCATCCCTTTTACAGCCATGTCGTCAAGCGCCTTCTCGATCTCATCATCGCACTGATTCTGCTCATCCCGGGGCTGATCATCATGATCCCCCTGGCGATCTGGGTCAAGCTGGATTCCAAGGGCCCCGTCTTTTACCGCGCACCGCGCGGGGGCTATCACAACCGGACCTTTCGGATTTTCAAGTTCCGCTCCATGGTTGTGGATGCCGACAAGACCGGCGGATGCACGGCCCTCAACGATGACCGCGTCACGCGGGCAGGAAAGGTCATGCGGCGCCTGAAGCTCGATGAGCTGCCCCAGCTGTTCAATATCATCAAGGGTGATATGAGCTTTGTCGGCCCACGCCCCGAGCTGCTCTTGTATACGACGCAGTATACCAAGGAGGAGGAATGTATCCTCTGGGTGCGCCCCGGCGTCACCGACCGCTCAAGCATCGTGTTCATCGCGCAGGACGAGATTGTCGGCGAGGAGAACCCGGTGGAGAATTACGAAAAGTACATTCTTCCCGAGAAGAACCGACTGCGCGTGGAGTATGCAAAGCATCAGTCCTTCCTGCTGGACTGCCGTCTTCTGTGGGAAACCTTCGGCGGCGTGTTTGGGAAGGCCAAGAAGATGGCAGACGAGAGTCATGGCAAAGGCAGGTGAGCACATGGCATACCGTGAGGAATTGACCTATACGCAGTGGGTGCACCGCGCCTTTGCCGGGCGTGAGCCGGATCCCACAAGGCCCGAGGAGCTCGCCTGGCTGATTCGGCGTCACGGCCTGGAGATGACGCATATCAGCCGTGGCAGCCATATCGGTGCCATTTTTTCTGTGGCGGAGATCATGGCGGTGCTCTACAGCGGTGTTTTGCATGTGGATCCCAAGCATCCGAGGGATGAGGGGCGCGACCGGCTGATTCTCTCCAAGGGCCACGCCGGGGCCGCAGTCTATGCGGCGCTTGCGGAACGCGGCTTTTTCTCCACCGAGGAGCTCCAGCAGCACTATGCCAACGGTTCGCATCTCTCCGGTCATGTCTCCCACCGCGGGGTACCCGGCGTGGAGTTCTCTACCGGCTCTCTCGGACACGGTCTGGCCGTGGGCGTCGGCATGGCCCTGGGGGCGCGCATGGACGGGCAGGACTGGTTTACCTATGTGATCCTTGGCGACGGGGAGTGCGATGAGGGATCGGTCTGGGAAGCGGCGCTGGAGGCCAACCAGATGGGTCTGGGAAGGCTGATTGCCATCGTCGACCACAACCATATGCAGTCCCTGGATTTCTGTGAAAAGACCCTTGCCCTGGAGCCCTTCGACGACAAATGGCGCGCCTTTGGCTGGCATACCCAGCGCGTGGATGGCCATGATGTGCATGCACTTGAGGACGCAATTGGCCGCGCAAAGCAGGTTTCGGACAAGCCCAGTGTCATTATTGCCGACACCGTCAAAGGAAAGGGTGTCAGCTTCATGGAGAACGATATCCTCTGGCATTACCGCACCCCGCAGGGCGAGGAGTATGAGGCGGCCAGAGAGGAACTGGAGGCGCACCTGCCATGAGGGATGCCTTTGTACGTGCGCTCCTGAAAAGGGCGGGGGAAGACCCAAAGCTGGTGCTCATCACCGGGGATCTGGGCTTTGGCGTGCTCAAGCCCTTCTGGGAGACCTATCCGGACCAGTTTATCAATGCCGGGATCGCCGAGCAGGCGATGACCGGTATCGCAGCGGGTCTTGCCATGACCGGAAAGACCGTGCTGACCTACTCGATCGGAAATTTTCCGACCTTCCGCACCCTGGAGCAGATCCGCAATGACTGCGCCTACCATGACGCAAACGTCAAGATCGTGTGCGTCGGGGGCGGGTTTGTGTACGGGTCGCTGGGCATGAGCCATCATGCGACGGAGGATATTGCTGCCATGCGCGCCCTGCCGGGAGTCACGGTGTTTACGCCCGGGGATCCCATGGAGGTGGAGGCGGTGGTCCCGGTGATGCTCGCCACACCCGGGACTTGCTATCTCAGACTTGGAAGAGGCGGGGAGAAGAATGTGCATCCCTCTCCTGTTACGGACTGGACACTGCCCCGTGCGCTGACGCTTCGGGAGGGCACGGATATCGCGCTTCTCTCAGCTGGTGGCATCCTCACGCAGACGTGGGAGGCGGCAGAAAAACTTCAGGCGGAGGGGATCAGTGCAGAGGTGGTCTCCTTCCCCACGGTCAAGCCGATCGACCGGGAGACGATCCTCTCGCTCGCCTCGCGCTTTGGGCACCTCATTTGCGTGGAGGAGCATACGATTGTGGGCGGCTTCGGTTCCGCAGTCGCCGAGGTCCTGGCGGAGGCCGGGACGGGCATAAGATTGCACCGCATGGGGATGCAGGATGAGTATTCCACCGTGGTGGGCACGCAGCAGTACCTTCGGGAGATCTATCATATGGACGCAGAAGCGATCACGGGCAAGGCGAGGGAAGTGCTGGGCGCCTGACGGAAAGACGGGCCGCAAGAAGGAGAAAACATGGCAAAGCTGGAACTGACGCTCGACGAAATCCATGCGGAGCTGCTCGAGCAGCTCAAGGATATCGTGGAGGTGTGCGAGCGGCATCATATCGAATACAACCTCATGTGCGGGACGCTCCTGGGCGCGGTGCGCCACAAGGGCTTCATCCCCTGGGATGACGATGTGGATATCCTCATCACCCGCGAAAACTTTGAAGCCTTCCGCGAGGTCTATCCCAAGGAATGCGATCGGCGCTTTGAGTTGACCTATCTGAATACCTGGACACCGCGGGTCATGAACCGCGATCCCGCCAAGGCGGCGGCATGGACGGACCTGTTCATCTTGGACCGCGTGCCCCCGGAGGGCATCCGCAGGAAACTTTGGTTCTTCAGACTGCACCTTCTCCAGGGCATGCTCAAGCATGATGTGGACTACTCGCGCTTTTCTTTGAAGAACCGCATCCTGCTGCATGCGACCCATCTGATGGGCCTTCCGTTTTCCACGAAGTGGAAGACGGAGCGCTATGAAAAGATTTCCAAGCAGGTGAAGACCGGGAACGATCTGTGCATGTCCAACGGTGCCTTTGAGCTGATGATGCATATCTGGCATCCCGAGCAGTTTGAGGAGAAGATCAAGGTGCCCTTTGAGCATCTGGAATGCTTGATCCCCAAGAAATACGACGAGGTACTGACGATCCTCTTCGGTCCGGATTACATGACGCCCCCGCCCGAGAGCGAGCGGGTCGCCAAGCATCTGGATATCTGAGAGGAGAGGGGCCAATGTCCATCAAGTTCTGCCCGCTCTTCTCGGGCTCGAGCGGAAACAGCACCTTCATCTCCTATGGCGGGACCCGCCTTTTGGTGGACGCCGGGAGAAGCGGGACACAGATCGAGGAGGCGCTGCGTCTCATCGGGGAGGACCCAGCCTCCCTGGACGGGATCCTGGTCACCCATGAGCACCAGGACCACATCAAGGGCGTTGGTATTCTCTCCAGGCGCTTCCATATCCCGATCTATGCAACGCCCGCAACCTGGCAGGCGATGCCCGCCTCGATCGGGAAGATCGCCCCGGACATGAAGCGGGAATTCACCATCGGCGAGGATTTCTATGTCGGGGCCATGGGGATCGATACCTTTCCCGTCCCGCACGATGCCGCGGACCCCTGCGGCTTTCGGCTCTGGGGCGGCAGGGGATCGGTTGCGGTGGCCACGGACCTGGGCTACCTTCCGCTGCGGGTAATGGGGGCACTGGAGGGCAGCAGTCTGGTGCTCATGGAGAGCAATTATGATCCGGATATGCTGCGCAACAACGAGCATTACCGCTATGTGCTCAAGCAGCGCATCAGCAGCCGCAAGGGCCATCTCTCCAACGCCGACTGCGCGGAGGGGATGCTGACGCTCTTTGAGAAGGGGACAAAGCATTTTATCCTCGGACACCTCTCGGGGGAGAACAATACGCCCGAGCTCGCAAGTCAGACCGCTCATGTCCGCTTTGAGCTGGAGGGGATTAACCCCGGCGAGGACGTGTTTCTTTCTATGGCCCACCGTGACCGGGTGGGCGAGGTGTATACCCTGGCGTAAGCCGGGAGTGAAGGACGAAGGGAGGGGCGCACATGATACTTCTGTCTGTGCAGGACCTGCACAAGGCATTCGGAACCAATGAGGTGCTGCGCGGCGCCTCGCTCGTACTTCAGACCGGACAGCGCCTGGGGCTGGTGGGGGTCAACGGCTCGGGCAAATCCACCCTCATGAAGATTATCGCGGGCCTCGAGCACGAGGACAGCGGAACGATCTCCATGCAGAAGGGACTGCGCCTGGGCTATCTTGCCCAGCAGGGCGAGGTGAACCCGGAGCGCACAGTGCTCGAGGAGATGGAGTCGGTCTTTGATCCCGTGCTGGAGATGGAGCGGGAGCTGAGGCGCCTGGAATTAGAGATGGCCGAGGCGGCCGAGGATCCGGAACTATTAAGACGCTTGGGCGGCCGCTATGACCATCTCAACCGGGAGTTTGAGGACGCCAACGGCTACGGCTGGAAGAGCGCCGTACAGGGCGTACTTGCGGGTCTGGGCTTTCGGAAGGACCAACAGGAGCAGAAGGCGGGCCTTCTCTCGGGCGGTGAGCGCACAAGACTGTGCCTGGGAAGGATGCTGCTTCAGCAGCCGGACCTGCTGCTTTTGGACGAGCCGACCAACCATCTGGATCTAAAGTCCATCGCCTGGCTGGAAAACTACCTGCTCACCTACCGCGGAGCAGTCCTGGTGATCTCCCATGATCGCTATTTCATGGACCATGTGTGCGATCATATGGCGGAATTGCTCTTCGGGCGCGTGGAGCTCTATGAGGGGAATTACACCCAGTACATGGTGCAGCGCGAGGAGCGCTTTGAGATCCGCCTGAAGACCTGGGAGCTCCAGCAAAAGGAGATCGAGCGGCAGCAGGCGATCATCGAGCGCTACCGCTCCTTCAACCGGGAAAAGTCAATTCGTGCGGCCGAGAGCCGGGAGAAGCGGCTGGAGAAGCTCGAGCGGGTCGAAAAGCCGGTGGACGAGCACACGGTGCACTTCCATTTTTCCTGCAGGCGGCGCACGGGCGAGGACGTCCTGATGCTCACCGAGCTCAAGAAGGGCTATGATGGGCGCACGCTGTTTGATCACGTGGACATGCACCTGCGCGCAGGCGACCGGGTAGCACTCATCGGGGACAACGGTGTGGGGAAGTCGACGCTCTTTAAGTGCATTGTCGGCCAGGAAAAGCCGGACAACGGTCTGATCCGGTTTGGCAGCGGTGTGGATATCGGTTACTATGACCAGCACCAGGCGGGGCTGCATGACGCAAAGACGGTCCTCGATGAGGTCTGGGACGATTTCCGCCGCCTGGATCAGACTGAGGTCCGCGGGGCGCTCGGCATGTTCCTGTTTACCGGAGACGATGTGCTCATGCCGGTCTCTACACTCTCCGGCGGTGAGAAGGGGCGCGTGGCCCTGACGAAGCTTATGCTCCATCAGGACAATCTCCTTCTCCTGGACGAGCCCACCAATCACCTGGACATGGACTCGCGCGAGGTGCTGGAGAAGGCGCTGCAGGATTTCCCGGGCACCATTCTCGCCATCTCCCACGACCGCTATTTCATCAACAAGTTTGCCACGCGCGTGGCCGTTCTCGAGGAGGGCGGCATCCGCGAGTACCTGGGCAATTACGACGATTACTTCGAGAAGATCAACCGCGAGCAGGCCCCGGACGGGAATGCCCCGCAGGTCACCCGGACGCAGCTGGACCGGGAAAAGCGGAAATCCCGCGAGGAGACGCGCAGACTCAATGAGCAGAAGGCGCTCCTGGCCCAGGCCGAGCAGGTGGTCATGCGCGCAGAGGAGGAGGCCGCCGAGATGGAAGCGCGCCTTGCGGATCCCTCGATCTGGCAGGAACCGGAGAAGGCGCAGGAGCTGTCTCGGGCCTACCAGCGCAAGAAGGAAGAGATTGAGAAGCTCTACGCCGACTGGGAGGCGCTGGAAGGATAAATGTCCCTTCGGCCATCGTTAGAATCATATCCGCACGTTTTGTGCGGCGAGAACATCGCAAAGGAGACGAGATCTTGAGCGATTTGTTTGAAAACAATGCATCCCTGACTGCAGCAGACGACGCACAGGAACCCACAAGAACCATGCAGACCGTGGAGAGCGGTATTGTGCGCCACCGGCGCGCCGGAAGAAATGCAGCGGCAAAGCCTGAAGCGGCGGAGGAGAGCGTGAGCATTCTTCCCGAGAGCGCGGAAAAGCAGGCGGAGGCGCCGAGCTTCGGCCAGGCCATCCGTATCCCGCCCAAGGAGGAGCCGTCGCAGGCCACAAGCGCTGCACGCGCGGCCTTTGACCAGGCAGCGCCTGCCCCTGCGCCCCGTCCCCGTGCGCTGGACCGGGCGGAGGGCGATCCCCGCAGTCAGCTTCGGCGTCCGGTGAATGCGCCTGGCTATACGCAGCAGACGCCGCTGGGCAAAAGCTACGATGTGCCTACGCCCAGGGGCCAGAGCGCCGACAGGACAAGAAAGCCGCAGGCGGCAGTCACCGAGGAGACCGAGGAGAAGGCAGGCGTCACACGTATCCTGATCATCATCGTGATCGTCCTGCTGCTCATTGCGGCCCTGGTGCTCGGCTATCATCTCATTGACGAGAACAGCGAGAATGCCCTGGGAGCCATCAAGCGCTCGATCGCGCAGACCCTCGGGGGGACATCCCAGATGGATCCTGTCACGACGGACGCGCCGCGCACTGTCTCTCGCGCGACCGATTTCACGGCCGATCAGGTCAGTGAGTATGCCCCCAGTGACATCACCTTCTACCTGGAGACCGATGGCGCGGTGGAGGATGTGCGTCTGGTGGATGCCGACGGACAGGTGCTGGAAGGCATGGTCTACCGCGATGAGCTCGAGGACGGAAGCATCGAGTGGGGCATTCAGACGACCTTTGAGGCCCCCTATTGGGGCACCGTGCGCGCGCAGATCCTGACCGAGGAATGGGAGGATACGGGGCTGAGCCGTCAGGTTTCTGTCCTGGAGGAGACCATCAAGGAAACCTCGACTGTCGCGCCCACCCTGCAGGTGGTCAACGAGATCCTGGATTTCAGTGCTTCGCCCGCATCGGGCACGGCACCGGTCAATATCGCCTTCTCCATGACGACCAGCCTGAACATCACCCAGGTGCGCCTGGTGGATGAGGATGGCGAGGCGCTGGACGCGGAGGCCTCCATCCTGGTGGACAATGCAAGCACGCGCATCTGGGCGCTCAACCATACCTTTGACCGCGCCTACAACGGCGTCGTGCGGGCCCAGGCGAATATCGACGGGGCATGGTTGGATTCCAACAAGCTGGTATCCCTGTCCGTGCAGGGCGCAAGCGCAACGGCAGCCCCTGTGGTCGTGCCTGTGGGTGAGGGCGAACAGAATGCGGAGCAGGCCGTTTCGATCAATGTGCCCCTCAATGACGAGGAGGGCGTGTATGACATGCCCGACGACTGGGATGACGGCGAAGACCTGGTAGTAGACGATGCGGAAGACGCACTGGACGCTATCGATGCCTTCGACGCAATCGATGTCTATGATGAAGGGGTCAATGACGCCTTTGATGATCTTCCCGACGACCTGATTGTCGAGGAGACGGTGGAGGAGAGTCAGGCCGCTGCCACGCAGGCACCGCTTGTCAACAATGCGCTGGCTGCGCTGCCCCTGGAGGAGACGGCGACACCGCCTGTCGAAATTCAGGCTACGCTGGAGCCCGCAGCCCAGGCCACACCCGCAGCCGAGGAGGCGGTCGAAACCGCCCAGCCCGAGGGACTCCCCAGGCTGACTGTGGTTGCGGATGCCTCCGCTGATCCGGGGCTCATCAAGAGCGCTGCGATTTATAACGGCACCAAGAAAGTGGAGGCGTACGACCGTCTGGCCTCCGAGGTCGTCGACATGTCGGATGCCGACAGCTATGCAAGGCAGCCCTACGGTGTCATGACCTATCGCGGCTCGTCCTTTAGGCAGAATGCCGCCGAGGGTACGGTCGCCGATCCTACGGACATGGAAGTGCTCTGGCGCGTAAATGCCGACTCGGTCAAGTCCAGCGGAAAGACCGTCTACTACGGCATCGGTTGGACCGGTCAGCCGCTGATCATCAAGTGGTCCAAGGAAGTCCGTGAGATGTCCAATATCTACGATGAGAAGAAGGACACCAAGGCACTGCGTGAGGTGATCATCGCGGGTGAGGACGGAAGGATCTACTTCCTGGATCTGGAAACCGGAGAAAAGACCCGTGCCTCGATCGATACCGGTGTGCCGCTGCGCGGAACGCCAAGTGTGCATTCCCTGGGCTTCCCGCTCATGTCGGTGGGCCAGTATGCGCGCAAGATGGCAAAGAAGACCTACGATATCGGGCTTCGCGTGTACAACCTCCTCAACAGCAAGCAGCTGTTCATGATCGACGGTCTGGACGGCAAGCTGGACAGACCCTATTATGCGGTCGGCTCCTTTGAGACCTCCTCGCTCATTGACTATCACTCCGATACCATGATCTCCGCCGGAACCAACGGTATGCTGTATCTGACCAAGCTCGGGACAACCATTGACCGCACCTCCGGCACGCTCACGGTGAATCCGGCACATGTGTCGCTCAAGACCAAGGCGTCCGGGGAGGCCGACAAGAACGTCTCGGTGGAAAGCAGCATTGCCGCCTACCAGAACTATGTCTTCTATGCCGATATGGGCGGTATTCTCCGGTGCGTGGATACCTCCAGCATGAAGACGCTCTGGGCCGTGAATACCGGGGATGCCGTGGAGGCCGCTGTGGCGCTGGACCTGGTGGATGAAGGCAATACGCTGTGGCTGTATACGGCCAATACCCTCCAGAACCGCAAGAGCGGGGCCTGCCAGATCTGCAGATACAACGCGCTCACGGGCGAACTGGACTGGACGTATGAGGTGCCGGTCAAGAAGAACAGTAAGACCAGTGTCATCCCCGGCGCCAAGGCCAGCCCTGTGGTGGGCAGAAACGGACTTTCCGACTATGTCTACTTTACGGTGAGTCTGGCTACCGATGTG
>JAFUZB010000055.1 GCA_017476845.1 Clostridia bacterium | reverse complement strand
CTGTTTGGTAGAAGAAAGCCCGGCTTCTCCAAGGAGGTCGAGCTCACCGAGGAGGAGATCTCGGATTCCTTCTCGGACATGAATGATCCCGCAATGCAGCGTGACAGCAATCCCAAGTATGAGAAAGCGGAGATGGCAAAGCGCGCAGAGGCCGTGATGGCAGGTGAGACAGGCGCGGCAGCGGCTGCGACTGATGAAGCCGCACCGGCGGAGGAAAAGCAGGACATCTTTGATTATCTGGCTTCTCTTCCGGATGACGGGGAGACCCCGGCAGGGTTTGAAGAGACGGAAGAGGTTCCGGAGGAGCCTGTGGAGGAAAAGCAGCCCGAGGAGGTGCTGGCCGATTACATCCGCGCAAGAAGTTCCCAGGCCTTCCTCACGGCTAAATCGGACCTCGCCAAAGAGGAAGAGCATCTGGATGAACTCCTCAAGGCCCTTTCGGAGAACCCGAACTGCAGCGATATCCGCACCGTCAAAGGTAAGAAGGACGAATACTTCTATTCGGATGAGGTCATGGCCAATAACTATGCCATGATCGCCATGTTGGTGGCCGAGAAGGATATCCCGGCGACGGTCACGCAGATGGTCCGTTTCAACTGTAAGACCTATCCGTCGCCCACGCCGCTGTATTACTTCATGCGCTCCCCCTACTTCATGACCCAGGAACAGCTTGACGCGGCCGTCACACAGATTCAGGCTAATCCCGACAGCCAGGACATCAAGACAACCGTCGCATTCAACAATGTCGTCTATCTGTATTCGGAAGACATCATGTCCGCACGCTATGCCAAGGCATTGGCGGACGGGCAGGAGGCCGGAGAGGCAGACTTCTGATCGTTCACCCGAAATAAGCGTGGAACCGGTTTCCTTGGGCATTTCCTATGTGCTCAAGGAAACCGGTTCCATTGCTTTGCAGTGCCCCGAAGAAAAGACGGGCACAGTCCGTGCTTACAGTCCGGCTTCGGGGAGGCAGTGCATGCGCAGGCTGTCCAGCATCCGGAAACCCTCGGCGCCTCTATGGAGAGAGCGCAGTCCAAACACAAGGGAGCGAAGGGTAAGATAGGTGGAAAGAGAGGCAAGGTCACTGCAGCCCGGCGGATACTGCGAGACATGGCAGGCGATCGCCTGTCTTTGCCGGGCGCGGTATAGTGCTGTGGGAACATACCGGTTGGGATGGGCCGTCATATAGAAGGCGATGGCCCGAACCGGGGATGCTGTTACGCCATAGCCTGCCATGATGCCCGGGTAGGGAGCCATGCAGGCAATCTCCCGGGAGGCGCAGCCCACCTGCAGATGATCCGGATGACATTCGGCTCCGGTCTCGGGATCCGGGGCAAAGAGGATATCCGGCTGAAAGTCCGAGACAATGCGCGCGATCCCGGACTTCAGTGCATCGAAGGTATATCCGGCGCCGTCCCTGAGAGCCAGGAAACGGACATCGGTGACGCCGAGTGCCTTGGCCCCGCGGATGGCCTCCTCTTTTCGCAGCTGTGCGAGGTCCTCCTCTGAGATGCCTTCCGGAGCATTCGTCATGCCGAAGCGGCCATCGGTACAGATGAGGAAGGAAACCTTTTTCCCCAGGGCGCAGAGCCTGGCGACGGTTGCCCCGGCGCCGATTTCAATATCATCGGGATGGGGCGCGACAAAGAGGTAGCGGTCAAACGCTTCTACTCGTGGCATAGGGGCCGCAAAGCGGAGGATCATACGAATGCATCCCATGTTATTTCCTCTTGGCGATCTCCTGGCAGATCCTGTCATACTCCTTCTCATCCAGGGTATAGTGCTTCTGATAGAGCACATAGGAGAGGAACATGAGGATGCAGGGGAGAATGGTCATCACCAGGAGCAGACCGGTGGTCTGGGAGGCATGGACGTTGGAGAGAAGGGTCGTGATTTCTGCGGCCTTTTCCTCTGCGGTGATCTCCCCGATGCTCGCTTTCTGTTCAAAGTCGGCGATGCCGTTGGTATAGTTGATGATCCCGAAAATCAGATAGCTGGCATTGGCCAGGGCGACGGTGAGGGCGGAGGCCAGCTTGGTGAGGAAGGGGCGCAGGGAGGAGACGATGCCCTCATCCCTTGTGCCATGCTTATACTCGTTGTATTCGACGGTATTCATGATGGAAATCATCATGATGAGATAGAAGCCGTACTGACCGAAGTTTGCGAGCATATAGCCGAGGGTGATGAGTGCGTACTTGATGCTGCCATTGCCCAAGGCGATGCCTGCAAAGAGCATCACGACATAGCCGATAGCGGAGATGATCATGAGCACATGCATGAGCTTCTTGCGCTCCATTTTACGGGAGATGGCAGGGTAGAAGATCATGAGGAAAGCGGTCACGGCCATACCGAGCATCTGGAAGACGGTAAAGTAGGTGCCGGAGTACCCGAAGGCCACATAGATATAGGTTTGTCCTACGCCGGACAGGACGATGCCGTTGCCGATCTGCTGGAGAAGGAAAATCAGGGCAATCCACAGCAACTGATCGTTTCCGGTGATGGTAGAGAAGATCTTCTTGAAGCTGACCGGCGGGACCGGTTCATCCTGGCTGCTGCGCTGCTCCTTGACACCGAAGACGGTGAAGGCGAGGAAGAGCGGCCCGAGAATGGCGATGATGAGCGCCACGCGGCCATAGGCGGTCACGGCATTGCCGCCGATGGCCGTCTCACCGGCGGTGAGCATGGGAATAAAGGAAGCTGCGAGCATACCGCCGATCCCGGCAAAGAGGGTGGCACGGCTGGTATACTTATTGCGTGTATCCGCATCCGAGCTCAGCGCAGGCACCATGCCCCAGTAGGCGATATCGTGCATGGTATAGGTGATGCTGTAGAGGAAATAGATGAGGCCGAAGAACCAGACGAAGGCCCAGCCCTGCAGCTGCACATTGAAGGCGAGGTAGATGACGACGGCGGTGGTCAGGATACCGACGACGAGCCAGGGCTTGAACTTCCCCCACCGGGTGCGTGTACGCTCGATGATATTGCCCATGATCGGGTCATTGAGCGCGTCAAAGATACGTGCCGCCACCATGATCGCAGTGATCGCAGTCGCCTGCGCCGGCGTCACGGTATGGGTAAAGTACACGAAGGTGAGCAGGTAGCTGGTCACCAGGTTGTACATCATGTCCCTGCCGACGGTGCCTAGCGGGAACATGAGCAGATTGCGACGTGTGGTCTTTTTGTCTTCCATTCTTTTTTCCATCCTTCCTGTGGGATACAGGCATTGTAGCATGCATGCAAAAAGGTGACAAGAGTATAAGAAAAGGCCCGAGCAGGG
>JAFUZB010000054.1 GCA_017476845.1 Clostridia bacterium | reverse complement strand
GCATGCCCGCGCTGTCATCGAAGAGAGCATGCGTCTGGCATCGTTCTACGAAGTCAATCCAAACATCGTCTATGCCACAGCTGCTTACCACGATACCGGATTACTGATCGACCGTGAACTTCATCATATTTATTCGGGAAGACGCATTCGTTCGGACCGGAATCTTCTGCAATGGTTCACCGAGGAAGAGATTGTGACCATCGCCCAGGCGGCTGAAGACCATCGTGCTTCTAGCAAAGAAGACCCCCGAAGCATCTATGGAAAGATTGTCGCAGATGCCGACAAGGAACTGCAACCCATCAATTGCATCCGAAGGGCTGTACAATATACCTCATCGCACTATCCCGATTTGAGCGAAGAGGAACAATACATGCGCAGTGCAGGACACTTGCAGGAGAAATATGCTGAAGGCGGTTACATGCATCTCTGGCTGAAAGAATCACGCGAAGCGCCATTCCTTTCCGACCTCCGGTCAATCATCAACGATGAAAAGCGATTGCGCGAAGTCATCTTCCAACTGATGAAAGAGAAATAAGAAAAGGAGCACGAACGCTCCTTTTTCTATGAAGATATCAATTGACTTCAAAGTCCACACATACCGGCAAGTGGTCGCTGTATCCTCCATGGTAACGCTGCCCGAAATAAGTGCGCGATGGAATCGGTCCGCCATATCGGTCATCCTCTTCCAGAAGGAACGGGAAGCGAAGGATCTGCGCTTTCTTGTATTTCGTACGAATTCCCTTTTTCCCTTTCAGCATATAGCCAGACACGATCAACTGATCCAGGATGCCCCACTCGCCACGATAGCGGTATGTACCCTCTTTTCGACCGTCCATCAGGTTGTAGAGGCGCTTCGACTTCTTAAACAGTTTCGGTTTCTTGGCCTCAAGCACTTGATAGATGGCCTCGTCATTGGGGTAATCATTAAAGTCGCCCATGATCATCACATTCGGGTGAGCCCGTTCCGCCATCAAGGCATCAACCGTCTCACGCAGGATCTGGGAGGTCAGCCTACGGTAGGGCCTGCTCTTTTCCTCACCGCCTGAGCGGGATGGCATATGGCAGACAAAGACATCCAAGGTGTCGCCCGAAACCAACTGTCCGCTCACATGCAGGATGTCGCGCGTTGGTGGAAGGTCGACCACTCCTTGCGGGATGGCAATAGACTCGGTGCTCAACAATTTGAAGGTTGACCGCTGATAAAGCAGCGCCACATCGATGCCACGCTGGTCGGGAGAGTTGGTCATCACATAGCGGTATCCCGCCTCACGCAAGGGCGAATGCTCCACTAAATCAGTCAGACAACGGTCGTTCTCCACCTCACAGAGGCCGACCAAGTCGGGCACATTGTCGGTACCGGCAGCAATAATCACCTTCGCGATTTTGTTCAGCTTATCCTGATAACGTTCGTAGGTCCAAGCCTTCGGTCGGTCAGGCAAAAACTCATAATCATTCTTCAACGAATCATGCTCGATGTTGAACAGATTTTCCACATTATAGAACATGATTCGGAAAGGTTCGCCTGCATATCCGACAGAAGCCAGCAGTCCCAAACCGATGATCAGCAGCAATTTTCTCTTCTTTATGCTTTTAGAGGTATATGTTTCAGTACATCCAACAAATGTTTCCAGTACATTTCCACCGTAGGGATCAGCAGTCGCTCATCAGGCGAGTGAACGCCACGCAAGGTTGGTCCGAAAGAGACCATGTCCAAGTGCGGATACTGAGTCAGGAACAGTCCACATTCCAGTCCGGCATGGATCGCACGAACCACCGGCTCCTTACCGAAGAGACGCTTGTAGCTCTCGACGGTGACGCCAAGGATCTCGGAATGAGGATTTGGTTTCCATCCGGGATAGCCGTCAGCCGTTTCCGTGGCAAATCCGCCCAGGCGGAAGATAGCCGAGATGACTGATGAGACATCCCTCCGCTGCGATTCGATCGAACTGCGCTGACTGGTCACGACATGGATGGCCTCTCCCTTCATCTTGACAGAGGCCAGGTTCGAAGAAGTCTCCACCAGTCCCGGCATATCCATGCTCATCGCATAGACCCCGTTGAACATCGCGTGCAAAGTCTGCACAATCAGCATGGTATCTTCTTCGCTGATACCCTTGCTTACAGGCTCAGCCGTCTCCAGTTCGGTAGCAAAGTTCGGCTCAGTCACGGCAAATTCGTTTTCTATTTCTGAAGTGAACACGTTCAGAGCAATGCGCAGTTGCTCCTTATATTCCATGGGCACACAGCCTACCGCACATGCCTCCCGCGGAATAGCGTTATGCAGGTTTCCCCCGTCGATGGCCGCCAGGTAAAGCGTTGTCTCCTGTGCCACGCCATAGAGGAAGCGGGCCAGCAGCTTGTTGGCATTGGCACGTCCTTTGTTGATGTCGTCACCCGAGTGACCGCCGGTCAGGCCTTTCACTGCCACATGGAAGAAATAAGCGTCTTGCGGCAGATCGACCGTCGCATAATCGTACACAGCCTCGGTGTTCGCTCCACCGGCACAGCCGATGAACATCTCGCCTTCATCCTCCGAATCCAGGTTGATCAGGATATCACCATCCATGAAACCTTTCTGCATGCCGAAAGCACCGGTCATGCCGGTCTCCTCGTCACGGGTGAAGATGCACTGCAGCGGTCCATGCTCGATGGTATCATCGGCCAGGATGGCCAGACAGGAAGCGATGCCGATACCATCGTCGGCACCCAGCGTCGTACCCTTCGCACGCAGCCATTCTCCATCGACATAAGGTTCTATAGGATCGGTCATGAAATCGTGTTCCACATGACCGTTTTTCTCGCATACCATATCCTCGTGGCATTGTAGGATGACTTTCTTTCGATTTTCATAGCCTGGGGTCGCCGGTTTTTCGATACTGACGTTTCCCACTTCATCCACGACGTTCTTCAATCCATGTTCCTCACCGAATGCCTTCAGGAAGGCAATGATTCTCT
>JAFUZB010000053.1 GCA_017476845.1 Clostridia bacterium | reverse complement strand
TCCCCGCCGATCCACATGCTGTAGGGATAACGGAGGAGAGGGCGGATACTTTCGTATTCCCAGATGGTCAGTTTTTCCCCGGTGAGCCAGGAGACGATCGTGAGCATGTCCAGGAGCGCGCCGCCTGCCATGTTCCAGTAGCCGACGCCCTCATCGCATCCGCCGTCCTCCGGGATGCAGGCAAGATAGCTGTCGCCCATCCCAAGGGCTCTGGTCACAAAGTGTGCAAGCCGTGCGCGCTGGGGAATCTCGCATGCCGCAACAATCAGGAGGCTCGAGAGAATCCAGGGCGTCCAGTTGATGAGATCCTTTCTCGTAAAGCCCATCCACCAGAATTCGTCCACACACTCAAAGGGCGTGAGCAGCCGCTCCTCCAAAAGGGTGTGTGCCCTTTGGGTAATCACAGGTGTCACCCGGTCCAGTTCCTCCCCGATGAGGCGCAAAATCTGCGCAAGGATGCTTCCGGTCTGCGCAGAGAAAAGGTCGATCACCGGACGCCTCGGATCTGGAAGAGGGGTGCGGGTAGAACCGGGATGGGCGTCATTGTTGTGCGCGCTGAGCACCCAGGAGGTCTCCTCCATGATGCACCACAGTCCGTCAATCGCGTCCTGAAGTGCCGCCTCCTCCCCGGTTACGCAGTAGGCGAGCGTCGAAAGGATAAGCTTGCGGCGCCTGAAAAAGTAGGGCTTTTCAAAGATCTGCCGGTCCCCCGTGGTCGTGAAAGCCATGAAGGCCGAAGCCGGAATCATGGGATAGGGCGTGTCCCGAAGGACGGCATACTGCGATGCAATCGCATCGCGCGTGTCCTCCGGAAGCTGTGTCCACTTTTCCCGCTCGGCGCTTGTGGGGAAGGGAAAAGCAAAGGGCAATTCCAGCAGGGATTCCAGCGGTGTTTCTCTGAGCTTTTCATCAAACATGGGTTTTCTCCACCCTTTCCGTATTCATTCCGTTGATCGGTTGTTGCATGCTATCTCGTGTATCCATTCAGGTCCTGCTAAATATCTACGCTCATCTGCCGCAGGAGCTCCATCTGCTCAGGAGATCCCATAGCCAGGCGCCATGTTGCATCCTCGCTCCGTACCATTTTGATTCTGGCGGCCTTTGTCAGGCATGCCATGACAGACAGGTCTTCCCCGCCCCAGAAAACGCTTTCCATCCGCTTTTCCAGAGCGGCACGGATCTGTCCGACGATGATCATAAATAAGCCCTGCGCTCATGTGCCAGCAACCTGCATAGAATTGCCTGATTGATCTTGCGGATATACAGGCATTCTGCCGTCTTCACCATCAATCCCAGTTCCCCAATATCATAATTGATCCGTCCGGGTTCATCGGTCTCGCCGAGGAGAAAGTCCGTGGAAACGTTGTAATAGTTCGCAATTGCTATCACATGCTCATAGGACATGCTGTCTGTTTTCCTGCTGAGAAACCGGCTCAAGGCGCTCCTGGCTATGCCGATCGTGCCAGCCAACTGAGCCTGGGAGATATTCCTGTCCTTACACAGGTCAATCATTCGGTTTCTGGTATCCACAGGAAGCCATATCTGTGCTCACATCGTTTTTGTTTTCCATCTTGTCTCCTCATGGTTATATGTTCTTAATAACTTTTACTGCCACGCCTTGGACAGCAATTGACCGAAAAGTCATATCCTGCATGGAAGAATTCTCTGGGTGCAAGAGCACCCTGCCCGTGTTCTTCTCATGCAGTAGCTGTAGTACAACATCTACGACTTCCACATTTCTCAGATTTGTTGTAAACAGACGAGCCGTGAAAAAAACGTTGAAAAATATAGTGTTTGAACTTCTCTCCTCTTTTTATCATGAGTTGGCAACTTTTAGCCGGTACCCCTTTTTGTTGTAATCGTAGTTATTTTTGTTGTATCCGTAGATATTTCTGAACACCAGTATGGCTTTTCCAGAAGCTCATCGATCCTGCTTTTCTTATCCTTCAACGACATTCTCAGATAAACCTTGTCTTTCAATTGCTTGCCGCCCTCAAAGATCGGCTGATCATAGTGTTCAAGGATGTAATTCGGAATGACATGGTGTACTGTCAGGCCGCAGCTCTCATAGAACGGTACGGTCAGTGGGCTGTCACCAGTTCCGATCTGGAGCGTGTCATATTCATCTCTATAACGCTCTGCGACAAAGGACACCAGTTTTTTCCCATATCCCCGTCGCTGAAAATCGGGTGCGATGGCAAGGTTCTGAATTTCGACGATACCGCTTCCCTCATCCGTGACAACACATTCGCCGATCGCCTGGCCTTCCTCTTCCAGAACGAACATGGTTCCCCGGTCAAGATACTGATCAATCATGTTCTCCTGCTCGTCCGCCAGCAGCAGAAGATGCAGGTATTCTCTTTTATTGCCTGTGACTTCCCTGATCATTGAATTCCCCATTTTTGCCCTGTCACTCCGTCCTGAATCCTCGTTCTTCCGGGTCTACCGGAATCGTCCTGCTATCCATGTTCTCTATCCTCACATAAGTCCCACGCTCGACAGCCAGGATCACCCGGTCGATGTTCTCCGGCTCTCCTTGAATCTCCATAACCACACTGCCATCCCACTCGTTCCGGCACCAACCTGTACAGGAGTACATCTGCGCGGCGTGTCTGGCTCGGTAACGGAAGCCCACTCCTTGAACCCAACCATAGAAGATGATGTGTCTGCGGGTCATCTCAGCACCTTCTCCATGGGCTTGCCCTTTGCCAGCTCATCGACCTGCTTATCCAGCTGTCGCATCTTCTTGGTCATCGGGTCATCGATCTCTTCCACCTTAATCCCGCACACCGCCCCTGTGATCAGCTCCGCTCTCGGATTCCATGCAGGGGCCAATGAGAGGAACTGGCCGTAGGTCAAGCCGTCCAGAATGTCCACACTGACATAGCCCGTCAGCCAGCGAATGACTTCATCGACCTCCGCCTTGGTGCGACCCTTCTTCCCAGCTTTTGCAACCAGAGCTGCGTAGACCTTATTGAAGTCCATGTCAAACACAGATTGTCTGG
>JAFUZB010000052.1 GCA_017476845.1 Clostridia bacterium | reverse complement strand
CTATCGGGCACATTCAGTGAAGGATTTGCCCCAGTGGAGGACCGGAACCGCTTCGGGTTTATTAACACTGAGGGGAAGCTGGTCATTGCTGCACAGTATGACAATGTACATCCCTTTGAAAACGGTGTGGCTTGCGTAGAAAAACGCGGGAAGAGGCTTTGGATTGACGGCAGCGGCAAGGAAGTTGCCCATGCCCTGTGGGATACGGGGTATACCTTTTCTGAAGGCCTGGCTCCCTTTCAGCGCGGCGGACTCTATGGGTTTGTCAACACTGAAGGAGAGACGGTGATTGAGCCCGCCTTTGATAAAACCGGACGTTTTCATGAAGGATTATGTCCCATACAGCAAAACAGGAAATGGGGATACATCGATAACCATGGCAAAATCGTTGTCGTGCCCGATTGGGATATGACCATGGAGTTTACAGACGGACTTGGCCGTATTTGTGTCAACAATCGGTATGGTCTGATCGACAAGCACGGAAAAGTGGTCGCAGAACCGCAATATGAGTATGTCAGCAGCTTTTCCGATGGTCTTTCTATTGTTGCACACAATGGAAAGTATGGTGCGGTCGATGCCAACGGTTGGGAAACCATAGAACTCAAGTATGAGTTCGCGGCCCCTTATTCTGAGGGGCTCGCAGCGGTGGAAGCGCATGGAAAGCGTGGTTACATGGATCGAAAAGGCGATCTGGTCATTGATGCGGTCTATGATGGATGCTATGCATTTTCCGAGGAACGCGCAGCCGTAAAGCTGGACGGCAAATGGGGATTTATCAATACGGTCGGCAAGGTCGTTATTCCGCTGATCTATGATAATGTTCGGGAGTTCACAGATGGCTATACCTGTGCCCTGAAGGAGGGTATTTGGGAAATCCTTGACAGGGACGGCAACCGCATCATCTAGGAGGCATCGGATGAAAAGCGCGTGGAATGCAGGTGATGTGCGGGAAATGGAGGACCTCGCAGGGCTGATCCAAGACGCGGGCTTTGTACCGTTTTTCCGCACAGATGGGCTGAGATCGCTTGAAGACCTCATTGTCCCGGAACGCTGGTTCGGTGACATAGAGGGACCGTGGGAATGGAAGGGCATGCTTGCCTCACAGAAACGCTGCGTATATGGAAAGTTCTGCGCAAACGGAGCAGCTTTTATCGCACCGGATCTCTTTCCGGCACTCATGTGCATTCGGCGCAATGGCTATGATTTTGAAGGTATGTGGGAGGATGGGCTGATGACAAGCACCGCGCATGCCATCATGGGACATTTTGCGGAGCATGGCCCCTCCCGTGCAAAGGATGTGCGCAAGGCGATCGGGAAGCCGAAGGACTTTGACCGTGAAATCGTTCGGCTGCAAATGCTGACTTTCCCAATACATCGTGACTTCGTATATGACATCGACAGATATGGAAAGCCCTATGGGTGGGGAAACGCTTTACTGGACACACCGGAAAACATGTACGGCATGGACTACGTGCTTTTGGCCGACAACTATACGGAAGAAACAGCCCTGCAGACAATACTTGCGCGCATGATGCCGCTGATTGTTTCTCAAGACACGGATATCCGACCGCTTCTTATGGGAAAGCGGATGAGACGCAACAGAATTTGAACCGAAAGGCAAGGAGAATGTATGCGCCAAACAATACAATTGCTTCTTCTCGTGGCTTTTCTGCTTATGGCCTGCCAGGTCAGCGCAGAGGTGGTAGACGATACAGAGGACGATGTTTTTCACATCGACCTTTTTGTCGTTGAAGAAACACCGGAAAGCGGAGAAACTCAGGCGCCTTCAGAAACACTGGCTATCTCTCCGGTGGCATCCCCTGCACCTGTGCAAACACCCGCTCTCCCAACGGCCACATACCGTCCCTCAGACAATCCGCAATCCGAGGTTGGTGAAGATGAGCTCCTGCTCTCATTTGTCGGTGACTGCTCCATTGGGGATACGATCAAGGTGATCAAAAGAAAGAACACCATGACCGGGATGATTGCAGAGAATGGGCCGGAATGGTTGTTTTCTACCGTCTCGGATATTTTCCATGCCGATGATTTTACATTCGCCAATCTGGAATCGGTACTGACAGACCGGATGGCGCCCCTGTATCCTGCGAAGGTCTACAATTTCCTTGGCCCGTCTTCTCATCGAGAAGTCATTGCTGCAAGCGGAATTGATGGAATCAACACAGTCAACAATCACTGCACCGATTTCAAGTATGACGGGTACAAGGACACGCTTGCAAATTTGGAGGCCATCGATGTCGTGCATTTCGGGACATTGAACCCGTTTCGGGATACCAACAGCTTCAAGGATCTTGGCAGGATTGAGATCAAAGGGGTGAAAATTGGCATTACCGGATATTCCTATCCGGACGATAAAGTTTTCCCTTGCATTGAAGAGGATATCCGCCTTCTTCGCGAGGAAGGATGTCAGATTGTTATCGTCTCGCTGCATTGGGGGACGGAAAAGAAGACAGTACCGGACAAGAAACAGTTTCCGTATGCAAAGAAGGTCTTGGATGCAGGGGCGGATGTCCTCTGGGTACATCACCCACATGTTATACAGCCTGTGTATTTTTACGATGGCAAGCCGATCTTTTTCTCCACAGGCAATTTCGTATTCAGCCAGATCCAAGCGATGGACGATTCCAGTGGTATTTTTCAACTGAAATGGGATATTCACACAGATGGCACAGTGACTCTGAAACAGTTTGAAATGATTCCCACCATGGTACGTCACAACAGAGAATATCGTCCGCTGCTGCTTGAGGATACAAAGGATAAGCAGAGAGTGTGGAAGCGAATCATCGGGAGCGACAAAGAGGGTTTTGTGCGTTTGCCAGATGCATTCGGGGAAACAGGTAAGGTGCTGATTGACGAGGACGGGACACTACGTGTTCCATAGTCACTTTTCAGGAAGGAGGGAGCGCCATGCGTATTTTTCGATTTATATGCTGCGTTTTGTTTATACTGATGGTTTTTCCGGCCAGCGGTGAGACAAAGGAAAACACTGAGAAACCGCGGCAGAGAATGACCATCACTGTTCATACCAACACGCCCAAACCCACAAAAACACCGAAGCCGACGGCCACGCCAAGACCTACAAAAACCCCCAGACCAACCGCTACACCAAGACCTACAAAGACGCCCAGGCCAACCGCCACGCCGCGCCCTACAGCAACGCCCGGGAGCACTCCGGCAGAGACAAACGGGGCCAGTATTCTGATTATCCCCACGCCAAAGCCGACGGTGAAGTCCGACTACCCAGAACCAGAAAAGACAGTAGACAAGGATGGATACCTTATTTACAGCAATCCGTCTAGCAAGACAGGAGAGGACCAGATCACACTTTCCTTTATGGGGGATTGCTCGGTAGGCGATGCGATCAAGTCACGCGGGAATCGGTCTTCCATGACCAGCAATATTCACGAGAACGGACTGGAGTGGCTTTTCAGCACGGTGTCGGATACGCTGCATGAGGACGATTTTAGTCTTGCCAATCTGGAGGTTGTATTGACGGACAAGACACAGCCGCTTTATCCTGCGAAGACATTCAATATGATCGGGGAACCGGAATTCAGCGAGGTGCTGCGACTCGGAGGCATCGATGGGCTGAATACGGTCAACAATCACTGTATAGATTTTCGGTATGTAGGCTATGAGGATACGCTTTCCAATCTGGAAGCTGCAGGCCTTATGCATTTTGGCTCGCTCAATCCCACACGCACCACCAACCGATATGTGACCCTGGGACGAGTGGAGATCAAGGGCGTTCGCATCGGCATGATTGGATTTACTTATCCTACCAATGAGAACCTTGAACTCATCTATGATGATATTCGCACGCTTCGTGAAGAGGGCTGTCAGATTGTCATTGTTTCACTTCACTGGGGCAGAGAGGAAAAGACCTTCCCGAACGCTTCACAGTTCCCCTATGCGCAGAAGATTCTGGATGCCGGTGCGGATGTGGTATGGGGACATCATCCGCATGTTCTTCAGCCCGTCTACTTTCATGATGGGAAGCCGGTTTTCTTCTCCACAGGCAATTTTGTGTTCGGTACGATCAAGAATCTGGATCCGGCAAGTGGCATCTTCCAACTGACATGGGACATTGGTTCGGACGGCACGGTGAAGCTGCACCAGTTTACCATGGTCCCAACGCAGATGCGGCACAGTAAGCTGGAATATAGACCGCTTTTGCTTACGGATGCCGCTGAGCGTGCGAAATGCCTGAATCATGTCATCGGAAAGGCCGACAAGCAGGGTTATGAGCGGCTTCCGGAAAGCTTTGCCCAAACGGGGACTGTCTATATTGATGATGACGGGAAGCTCTATACGGCACTCAAGCTTGAATAGCAGAGGACAAGCATGAATACACTTGAAAGAAAGTTCCTGGAAAAGAAGCGGGGGTTGGAACGCGCCTGGGAGGACGGTGGCCTGATCGGTCTGGGGAGACTTGCACGAAAAAAGGGAGCCCAGATGCTGTGCATAGGCGATATCCGCGAAATGCGAAGGAGCAGAGCGCAGAACGATGCAGCATATGATACTTGGATTCGGGAGGAGCTCCCTTCCGATGAAGAACGGAAGAAGCAAAAGGCACGTCTTTTTTCCCACCGCATTTCCTACCTGATCCCGACATACAACACACGACCGGACCTTTTGAAGGCGTTGAGTGAATCGATTCTCGCACAGACGAACGATGCTTGGGAAGTGTGCTTTTATGACGGCGCGAGCACGAATCAGGAAACCCTGCAGATGCTGCGTGAAATAGATGCACGGGATACGAGATTCCATGTATGCTTTGGAAAAGAGAATGCAGGCATTTCGGGGAACACCAATAAGGCGCTGTTCATGGCAGAAACAGACTATATCGCACTGTGCGATCATGATGATCTGCTTACCCCTGATTGTACGTATTATCTTCTGGATGCAGCCGAGCACGGAGCTGATTTTATCTACTCGGATGAAGACAAGGTGACAGAGGACGGGAGCCGCTTCTTCGATCCTCATCTGAAAGCCGATTTTTCGCCGGACGCATTGCGTTCCGGCAATTATATCTGTCACATCATGGCGATGCGCACCTCCCTTGTCAAGGAGCTCGGAGGACTTCGAAGTGCGTATGATGGAAGCCAGGACCACGACCTGGCCTTGCGTGCAACGGAATGTGCGCAGGCCATCGCGCACATTCCGAGAGTGCTGTATCACTGGCGAATGCTGAACAGTTCCTTTTCCCATGCAAGTCAGGAGAAGTGTGTGCACGCTGCAGCACATGCCATTGATGATCAGATGACGCGGTTGGGCCTCGACGGCCACTGCGAGATGGTAGATATGGCACCATACATCACGTATGACCTTCCGGAAAACTGTCACGTCACCTGGATTATTCATGGGATTGTTGGCGGGGCCGATCTGAAATGGCTGAAGCGACTGCTTCGTTTTTCACGGGATGCACACAAGTACACACAGGAAATCATCATTGTGTCAAGAAATCCGCTGGAGCTGGAAGCAGTGGAGGGCATTCCGATCACTACAGCCAGGGATGTGCATGCTGCAGCAGCTATGGCCAGCGCTTCACTTCTACTTTTCATTGAGCAGGGAATGCGTCCTCTGCAGTCTGTGTGGTTTGAGCGGCTTATGATGTTTGCATCGCGCCCGTGGATTGCCTGCGCCGGTGGAGGAGCAGTGGATAAGAAACAACGCTATCTGACCTGTGGATATGCGCTTTTGTCTTCCGGTCCGTCACCTCGGTTTTACGGGCAAAACCGATTTGGCATCACCTACCAGCTGTATGATCGGTCTGTGCGAGAGGTCTCAGCGGTCTCCATGTCTCTGCTCATGGTTTCCCGAGAGACATACGGAAAGCTGGGCGGATTTGCTCCCTATGCGTCTGACGTGGGAGCTGTAGCCTTAGGGGTTCGCGCTAACCGGATGGGCCTTAGCAACGTGGTGGTGCCCGAAGCGATTGCCCGGGCTCCGGAGGAAAGCTTGCTCCATCATCCGATGACAAAGAAAGACAGGGAATCCTTCAGGCAGGAAGCAATGACGGAGCATTACTATGCTACCGCATTTCACAGAGAACAGGCAGATTTCTGCATTGACACATCTAGGCACGAAAGCGCTCCTACGGTGATTGTGCGCTATGCTTCGCAGGAAGCGGGAATATGACAGGAGTGCAACAATGATATGTCACTCTGTCATTATCCTTGAGTTCATTTTCCTGTGCCGTTATAATGGTGGATGTTCGCGTTGAACAACCCCATATACAGTTAGAACATGAGAAGAAGGAGTAGATTCAATGAGACGTTTTCTGGCTGTGCTATTTATAGTGACACTTCTTGCCCATACTGCGATTGCGGATACAACGATTGATGCAACTGCGAATCGCGGCATCAAACACAGCCCCGTGACAGATAATATCGTTCCCGAGGGAGTCAGTCCGACCACAGGCCTGAACCTGAGCGACTATGATGTGCCGGACTATTTCGCCGGTTTGGCCACAACAGGGATTTACTTCCCCGTGCTTGTCCAGATCAGTGTACCGTACGATGAAAAGTCGAAGAACCCCACACTCGCATATGGCACAGGTAACAAATCACCGTGGGGACTGCTAAATGCAGATATCATCTATGAGCTTCCGCTACACGCGAATGGCGAGATTCGTATGTCTGCTCTGTTTTCCGATGTGATCCCGGATGCCGTCGGACCGATCCGTTCGGCACGAATCGGTCATGCCTGGCTTCGTGAGGAGTGGGACTGCGGATTCATGTACTATGGTCAGCAGGAATACAAGCAGACCAATGTGATTGACGAAGTCAGACGTACCGGTGCGAACGAAAAGGGCTTGCTTTGGCCGGGCACGGTAGGCGAAAGCAGACCTTGGAAGAAATACTATACAGTCTACAAGAGCAAGCGTCTGCGGGCGGTACTTGCAGACCCCAATGATCAAAGCGGTGATCCGGCTGACTTTCTGCGGGGCTATCTGATTCCCCAGTGGCCGGATATCCTGACCTATCCTCAGCAGGTCAATCATGCCTATAAGTTTGCTGACACGCCCAATACAAAGGGAGATACGGCGGAAACGGTCTATGTAACGTGGAGGACGAACAAAGGGAAAGACGTCATCAATGAAGTTTATACCTACAATGCGAAAGAACAGACCTATACAAGGAAATTGGTTTCCAAAAAACGCAGCAAGGATCTTGTTACATGGGCGGATCTTGAAACACAGGAACCGATTACTTTCTCCAACGTGATTGTCCAGTGGGCGAAAACCACCTACCTGGGACTAGATGCTCCTGTCACCGAGAATGTAGGCTCCTTGGTGAAGGCAGCGGTCGTGGATAAGAATACCTACGAGATCCTGGAACCTGCTGTGTATAACAGCATTGAAGGTAATGCGGACATTTTCATGAATGGACGTCATATTTCTGGTATATGGTATCGTGAAGGCCTGAACACCCGCACCGTATTCTTCGATGAGAATGGTGAGGAAGTCGAACTTCAGCGCGGCAGAACAATGATTATCCAGCTTCCTTACGAGAATGGATGCTCCTACGGGGAAGCGTTGCCTGAATAAAAATGAAGCCTGGTGTACATCGGACACCAGGCATCATTTTTATTCAGGCGAGACCTGGAACGGAGGAATCCATTCGACGAGCGTGTCATCTGAACGGGGTTCCTGGGCGATATAGGTGGCTTCCTGTATAGGAGAAGCCGTAAGATCGGGAATGACAGGTTCTGCTGCGCTACTCTCTTCAAGGAATGCTGGAGTCACAGGAATCACCGCTTCGGCAATTACAACCGGTTCAGGAGCAATCCATGCCGCGGTTTCCTCCGGAAGAGGGGATTCTATGGAAACTGTAAGAGCGCTCTCTTCAAAGACTGGGGTGATTGCATCTGCGGTGACGGGAGCTTTTTCCGCACCTGATACAGATGACTGGATCAGGCAGTAATTGCTTCCGACACTTCCGGAATAGCCGCTTCCCGTTTTGGCAGTTACGACCAAACGAATATCATCGCCGACCATCGTACTGTCCACATTGAGCGTAGCCCCTGTGCCGATCTCCACACCGTTTTGATACCAGTGATAGTTGATCTCATAACTGTTCAGGGAAAGGGTCGGGGTCAGCGTTTTGCCGACCACAGAGGCTGCAGGTAGCGTGACTGATCCTGAAAGTGTCACATCTTCCTTGGGAAGCACCTTCGCGGTTGTGGCACTTGCCACGCTGCCTGTCCAGTTGTCATAGCCGATGGCCACAGCATAAATTCCATAGCCTTCAGCAGAGGAGCTTACGGTATAGGCACCTCCGGTACCAAGATACAGGTTATCCTCGCGATACCAGATATAGGAGACAGTGGCCTGCGAAGGCGTGGCGCTGGCTTTGACTGTATCGCCAACCCGCGGTGCTGTATGACTTAACTGGCAGCCGGTTACATTCTGTGTGGCAATATTGGTGGCGACGGTTTCGGTAAAAGCGCTGGTAGCTGAACCGGAATAATTGCCTGTCCCGATGGCACGGACGCGAATCTTTCTGCCGATGTCTGAGGACTGCACGACATAATAGGATTCGCTGGAGAGCACTTTCCCAAGATCATTGATCCAGGTATAGGAAGCGGTGGCTCCACCGGGAACAGTTACTGCAACAATGGTATCTCCTACGCGAGGGGTAAGACTGGATATAGAAACGGCAGTGATTGTACTTCCGGTATAGTTCGTCGTGAGGAACTGGTGCATCATGTACCCTGTGCGAGTGCCGATGGAAATATAGTCCCAGGTCCCGTTGGTTTTGAGAACTTTGTCTTCGGTACCCACGGGGTAAAGTGCGATCACATTATCCGCGATAGAGGGGGCAGTCCGAAGATACACACCTTTGCCATTTTCCGAAACAATATAGGCGGTATAGACAGCCGGGGTACCTGGATCAATCACGGGTGGATTCGTCGAGTTACTGGACAGGTAACGCGACATCATATAGCCGACCTGGTTTCCGATCTGGATTCTGGACCATGTTGCACCCGATGTCAGTATGGTGACCGGGGTATGGACATTATACAGACCGATGACGCTGTAACTGGTCCCGGGGCCGGAGCGAAGTCTAACGGCTTTACCGTTATCGCTAATCACGTAGGCGGATCCGGTTACGATCTGAGATGAAGGTGTGGTGCCGCGCTTTACGCTGGTGAGATATGTCTTCTTCATATAG
>JAFUZB010000051.1 GCA_017476845.1 Clostridia bacterium | reverse complement strand
CCGATCCCACCGACAACGTCTTCACCGACTACATCAAGCAGGGAATGCTTGAAAAGCACAATGTTGAGGTAGAGTTTGTCTCCATCGGCCGCTGGACCGAGGTTGACGATATCAACACCGCGCTCGCTTCCGAGTCCGCGCCTGATATCTGCGTGACCTACTCCTACCCCACCATCCAGACCTATGCTTCCATGGGCGCTGTGATCAACCTCAACGAGATCGACGGCAAGCCCCTGAGCGAATACAAGGATCTGCTCCCCAATCTGTGGAACCTGTTGGGCGATACCAACATCTTCTATGATCAGGATCCCGACACGGGTGATCTGTGGGCCGTGGAAGCCACACTGGCTGAGAACGCCCGCATCAACACCTTCATCCGTGAAGACTGGCTCAAGAAGCTGGGCCTGGATCTCCCCACCACTGAGGAAGAGTTCCATGACTGCCTCGTGGCCTTCAAGGAGAATGCCGAGCTGCTCTTGGGCGATGACGCTGGCCGTATGGTCCCCTATTCCACCAGCTACGATGTGGGCTGGCGCAATGACCATCTGTTTGCCGCCTACATTCCCAACGATGTGAGCGATGAAGAGCTCTACATCAATGGCTTTGATGACCGTCACCTGCTCTATCCGAACTACAAGGAAGGCGTCCGTGTGCTCAATCAGTGGTACAACGAAGGTCTCGTGTGGAAGGATTTCGCACTCTATGGATCCGGCGACACCACCGAAGACGATTTGATGAAGGCCGGTTTTGTGGGCGCTTTCCAGCACAACTGGGATTATCCTTACCGCAATGGTGAAGACTCCATCGCTGCCAGCATCAAGCGTGCTGCCGGTGAAGATGCCGCTTATATCGCTGTCGACTGCTTCAAGAACGATGCTGGTCTCTATCGCAAGTTCCTGAGCGCTTCCGTTGACCGTAAGGTCTTCTTCCCCTACACCAATGACGAACCCATTGCTTCCCTGCTCTATCTTGACTTCATCTCCGATCCCGAGACCGTCAAGTTCCTGCAGATCGGCAAGGAAGGCGTCAACCACAATGTGACCGCAGACGGCGCCTATGAGATCGTCGATGCGTCCGCAACGGACAACGACTACAAGCAGAACAGCCTGTACAACATCGACTACACCATCACCGTCAATGGCCTGTACCTGGGCGATGCCACCCCTGCAACCACCGCTCTGGGCTATGCCGGCGTGGAAAGCCGTTTGATCGAAGCTGCACTCGCAGCCTCCAAGAACGAAGGCCGCGTGCCTGAGACCTTCCACTGCGGTGCGATCTCCGCAGAAGAGGGCGTGGGCACTGCACTTACCGACAAGCGCGACACCTTCCTGTGCCAGGCGGTTGTTGCCTCCGTCGAGAACTTCGATGCCAAGTATGATGCTGGTCTGGAAGACTATCTTGCCTCCGGCGGCCAGGATATCATTGATGAACGTGCCGAGAAGCTCGAGCACTACTATGGCTATACTCGCTGAGTTTATCCGTAAATCTTAATGGGCCTGGGAGCAATTGCTCCCAGGCTCATGCATTTGTAGGGGGCACAAGCGGGTAAGCCCAGCAGTGAAAATCCCGGATGTCTTTGCCGTGATGTTCGCTTCTGGCACGCACTCTGGGACCGCGGTTTAATAACCAAGCTGCCTAACAGCTCACCTTGCATCGTTTCCCGTTAACCCACACGTTCATAGACAAGAACATCTCTTCCTGTCACACTTCTCCCTGGAAGCTTCAGCTGCCCAAATACCAACAAACAGGAGAGAATCTGAACATGTATTATGTAACCAGCGATATCCATGGTAGCCTTGACCGATTCAACCATCTGTTGGACATCCTGTCCCTGAATGAGAACGATACGCTCTTCGTCCTCGGGGATATGATTGACCGCGGAAAAGACAGCATTCCCGTCCTGCAGACCATGATGTCAAGCAAACAGATTATTCCCTTTATTGGAAATCACGAACACCTCATGCTCTGTGCACTCAAGGAGCTTGAAGAGATCATCCGCACGCAGCAGAAAGTCACTTCTTGGAAA
Source organism: Clostridia bacterium (assembly GCA_017476845.1). GTDB lineage: Bacteria > Bacillota > Clostridia > Christensenellales > Aristaeellaceae > UBA2943. The sequence goes on along the minus strand of JAFUZB010000051.1, from coordinate 5,185 downwards.
CATGAATATTATGCCAGAAACTGGCTTCATCCCGGTAACGGTGGAAAGGCTACCTACACACAGCTGCAGACGCTGGACGAATGTGAGCGCAATCGCATCCTTGCCTACGTCAAGAGCGCCTATGTGCAAAAACAGGTAGCCGTGGGCGACCGTCACTTTCTGCTCTGTCACGGAAGCGGATTCGGCCTGCCCACGAAGGGAGATATCCGGTACTGCACAGGTGATGTCGAAGCCCTTTATCCTGCCGATCTTCCCGACATGCTCCTTCAGGAGGAGATGCTTGACTCGGAGAGCTCATCCGGCAAAAAACTGTACGGTGCCATTTGGCACGCACCGTACCGTATATGGAGCGACGAGAAGGTTCCGCTTGAGGTGTTCGCGCGTTATCCTTACACCTTTATCCTCGGTCACACACCGGTGCAGAGCGTGCTGGAGAATGTTCAAGACCAGCATGGACATGTTCCGGAGATCTACCACGAAGGAAATGTCTATGTGATTGACGGCGGCTGTGCACTGCGCTCCCGCTTGGGGTATACGGACGCAGACACCGCCCTTCTGTGTCTGTGCCTTGACACCATGGAAACCTTCACTGTGCAATAGTTCCGATACACTATCAGCCTTTCAAGGAGCAGGAATGCTCCCCTTTTCAAACCCAAACAAACAGGCTACAATATTTCCGCACCTGGGGGATCCCCTATGCGGCTCTGTGCAGGCTCAGAAAGACTGTCTTTACCGCCTGCAAATCTATACTCCCCATATCATCCTTTGCCAATCCGAACTTATGAAACTTGCAAGGAGGGCGACACATGTTCAAAAAGGCACTCGTACTCCTGCTTGTCCTGCTTTTTCTTCCCGTCCTGACGGCATCCGGAGAGAAACCTTCCGAAAATATGAATATGTCATCCTATGACATACGGGTACTTCTCAGGCGATTGAATCTTACCGACCGCATTGATCTTAGAACCGATGGCCCTTATGTTCTCTCCTCCGAAAGTTTCGCCGTGACACTGCCTGCAGGGACAGAATGTACACTGCAGCTGCACAGTGGCGTTTTCTACTTTTACGAAGGCGGAAACCGTGGCTACAGCGGGCTGCGGATGAGACTGTCCAATGCCGTCAGCCTCACGCGCGCGGATGAGACAGCAGGCCTTCGCGTATCGGGCTCGGATGGGCTGTATCCCGGAGATCTCTCCCTGACTGTAAGCGGCGGCCTGATACAGGGCGTGCTCACCCTGCCCATTGAAACCTACCTTCTGGGCGTTCTCCCCTACGAGATGAGTGACAGCTTTCCCCTGGAAGCACTCAAAGCCCAAGCCGTATGCGCGCGTACCTATGCTTTCTCCCATCTTGACCCTTCCAAGGGCTACGACGTGGTCGATACCACCAACGATCAGGTCTATCGCGGCAGCGGCAATCATCCGAACTGTGCACGCGCCGTACGTGAAACCGCGGGAGTGATCGGCACACGGGACGGCCAGCCGGTCATGTGCTATTACTCGGCTAGCAACGGCGGACAGACCGAGCTGCCCGGAAACGTCTGGGCCGGAGTCGATCTCGCAAAGGTCTACCAAATGGTGGATGATCCTTACGATCTGGCCAATCCCGAAAGCATTGTCAAGCGCGCCTACCTTTCCAAGAGTGGCGACTACAGTGACGCATGGACTGACATCCTCTGGGGCTACGCGCAGAAAACCCTGCTCCGCAAGGGCTATGATGGAGATCGCACAAGCTTTCGTATAGACAGCATAGATACCCTCACCCTCACCGGGAATACCCTCCCGGCCCCAAGCCGTTTTGTCACAGAGCTTCAACTGACACTGCACTACTCCGGAAAGCATCCCGTTTCCCAGGCCACAGCCACGCCCGGATATGCCGATGGCTCGTACGATGAAGATGACGATGTTCTTTTCTTTGTCACCACGCCGCCGCTTCCCACACCTGTTCCCGGAGCACTCGGTCCGTGGGAAAAGGAAGAGGAGGCCCTGTCTATCACCGTTCCCCTGTTTCCGGATATCGTGCGGGCGCTGAAGTTGTCCATTTACGGAGCCGACAACGAGATGATCACGCTGCGCGAGGAAGATACGCGTTATGTATTGGAAGCGCGCAGGTATGGTCACGGGGTCGGCATGAGTCAGCGCGGTGCACAGTACATGGCAGGCCACGAGCACTGGAGCTTTGATCAGATCCTTGCCTTCTATTATCCCGGAATGGAGCTGCGTATTGCTCCGTCTGGTGTGCAGATGTTTCCCACCGTCGATCCCTATCTTATGAGCACACCTGCGCCTGCCGCCACACCGACACCGCGCCCTACGATCATACCGCTTAACACCGATGCCCTTGGAGAGGAAGACTATCTCTACATCGCCTCCGTGGAAGGGATCGACGATGACTCCAGCCTGAACCTTCGCGCCGAGCCGAGCATGGCCGGTGAAATCCTTATGCGCCTCTACAAGCATCAGCAGCTTCTTGTGACGGAGGTATGCGAGGATGAAGCATGGGTACATGTACGTGCAGGTGATCTTGAGGGTTACGTCATGGTTTCCTTCCTGGAAAGCATACCTAAGCCCACAGACACGTCTTCCCCGACAACCTAATTCCCGGAGGTAACATATGCTTCTCTTTCTCTCCCCGAGCATGATTCTCATTGCGCTGGCAGTCATTCCCGCCGTTGCCCTGATGATCTATGTCTACAAGGCTGACCGGCTCGACAAGGAATCCCCGCAGCTTCTGCGCTCACTCGTGCTCCAGGGCATCTTTGCCACCGCTGTCGCCTCTCTCATTGAGATGGTCGGAGAACGGGTGCTTGGCATCTTTCTGTCCAGCCGAACGGTAGCTTATCAGGCCATATTGTACTTCGGCATTGTCGCCTTTGCCGAAGAGGGTTCCAAGTTTGTTTTGCTCAAAAACCGCACCTGGCGCAATCCTGAGTTTAACTGCCAATTTGACGGCGTGGTCTATGCCGTCTTTGTGTCCCTCGGATTTGCCCTGTGGGAGAACGTACGTTACGTCCTTTCCTACGGCTTCCAGACTGCCTTAATCCGCGCTGTCACCGCAGTGCCGGGACACGCCTGCTTCGGCGTATTCATGGGTGTATGGTACGGTGTTGCCAAACGTTTTGAAGGGCTCCGCGATCCGCAAAGCCGAAATATCTGCCTGGCGCTCTCGCTGCTGCTCCCCGCCATCACGCATGGGCTGTACGATTATCTCGCGGTCATGGAAACCGGAAGCCGAGAGTGGATTTTCTTCGCCTTTATCGCAGTATTGTTCTTTGTCTCCTTCCGTCTGGTCAAGAGTACCTCTCAGAAAGACAAGTACATACCGCGCGTCTATTGATATTCATGAATGGAGGTCGCGCATGCATCCTGCTTCCCTTCTTGCGTTCCTTCTCGCCCTGACCCTCTTTCTTCCCGTGCTGGCAGAGACCCCTTCTTCCTCGGAACTTCCGACTGCAGATACAACGACTGAGATGCAGGATGAGACATCCTCCGATCCTCAGCCTGCGCGCGGTTATATTCTTCTGTACTACTCCGGCGGGACATACTGGCTTCCGCTCCCCGAGGAGGAGGATTATACCCTGCCCATTATTCAGACACGTCCTGACGGTACAGAGGAAGTCAATCTGATTCACGTGACCCCCGAGGGCTTTTATATGGAGTCGTCCACCTGCGAAAACCAGGACTGTGTGGATCAGGGCTATGTGACCCTTGATAACCGTCACGAGCGCATTCTGGCAGGAATGGTCATTTGTCTGCCCAACCAAGTATCCCTTGAGCTCTATACACCCGAGGAGATTCTGGAAATGTACGCACAGGACTCAACCGAGGAGGAATAAGGGCATGGCCAATCGACGCAACCGTGACAGCGCACTGCGTGTCACGCTCTCCGGCATGCTTCTTGCGGTAATGCTAGTGCTGGGCTATGTATAATCACTTCTGCCCAGCCCGGGAATTCCTGGCATCAAACTGGGCCTATCCAACTCCGTCCTGATCTTTGCCGTCTGGATGCTGGATGTACCCACAAGCTATATTCTCATGGCACTCAAAGTTCTGCTCTCTGGCCTCATGTTCGGCGGTGTGAGCACCATGATCTACGCCTTTGCCGGAGGCCTGCTCAGTCTGACAGGTATGGTTTTGCTCAAGGAGATTCCCGGGATTCACCCGGTCGCGGTTTCCATGGCGGGTGGTCTCCTGCATAACGCGGGCCAGGTTTTGATGGCTATGCTGATTCTTCATACGCCCCGCCAGATGCTCGGTTACCTCGGCATCCTGATGTTGGTCGGTCTGGCATGCGGAGCACTCACCGGTATCGCCGCAAGCGCGGTGATGCGTCACCTGCGGGCAGTGGGCTGGCATGCACCGAAGTCTGCTTCATCCGGTCTTGTGCCCGTGGCTCTCGCTGTTCTCCTGATTGCAATTGGCCTATTTACTGCATGGCGAAATGTGTCCAGTGTCTCGGGCGCTACCGTGACCATCTCCACCGAACCCCTGGAATCACAGAACATTACCATCACCGACGGTAATAAGCCGCCATTCTGATCCTACGTTCCGGGCAATCAAGCTACCTACAATAGCAGTTCTTTCTATCATTCAGTTCTATACACCCATATGTCTTCGTTCTACAAGCAGTTGCATACTTATCATCAACACCTCACAGATTGTTCTGTGGGGTGTTTTGTTTTCTTCTCACTCAAAGAGTTGCCCTTCTCTCCTGTTTGTACTTTTGATATTACACTCACTGAGTTTAACCTATGCTAGAATACGCAGACACTGCTCTTTTGCTTATGAAACTGTACGCGAACTCGAAGAGACATCAGAGAAATCAAACCAGATGACGCTAGAGAATCTTCATCCTCATTCGATGTCATTCTCTCGCCACCAGGTGGATCAGAAAATCAGTCTCAGAAAAATCCTGGCTTATCCAGAAGAAAGGAGCAACACACATGTCGAAAAACTGATTTGTCATTCATGTATTCCAAACAATCATCCTATATTAGTCTACAGAAAAGCCCGCTATGTAAAACTCCCAACCAAACTTTGGCATGTTCTCATATGAGCCATTTGCGGTTTAAAATGATTTGAGCACAAAAAAGGGTATAAATCCCCCTACCCCATATAACAGGCTTGATTTTATGAAATCGATGTGCTTAACACAAATTACAGATCACATGAGGACTGCGGACAGCTAT
>JAFUZB010000050.1 GCA_017476845.1 Clostridia bacterium | reverse complement strand
GGCTGCCGAGCAGCTCAGCATCTGGGGACAGCGTGCGCGCGTGCCGGTCATCAAGCACGCCGAGGGCGCGGATCCTGCAGCCGTCGTCTATGACGCCATACAGTCGGCCAAGGCCAACGATGTTGACCTCCTTCTGGTGGATACCGCGGGAAGACTGCACAACAAGAAGAACCTCATGGACGAGCTTGATAAGATGCGCCGCGTGATCGACCGCGATTTTCCCGAGGCCGATGTCCGCTGCATCCTGGTGCTGGACGCCACCACCGGACAGAACGGACTGGCCCAGGCCAAGGCCTTTAAGGAGGTCTGCGAGGTGGGCGGCATCATCCTCACCAAGCTGGACGGAACCGCCAAGGGCGGCATTGCCCTGGCCATCCGTCAGGAGTTGGCGGTGCCGGTGTGGTATATCGGTGTGGGTGAAGGTATTGACGATCTGCAGCCCTTCGATGCGGTCGAGTTTATCGACGCGCTCTTCGGGGAGCATAAAGCGGAGGAAGCCTGATGCCCTCCCTGACAGCCTATAAGGCCTCGCTGGATTACAGCTATGCCCCGGGCCTATTTCCGACGATTGAGTGCCTCAAGCACCGGGAAAGCCAGGTTCGCAGGGTACTTGTGTCGGAAAAAACGCGGGATACGGAGGCGGAGGCGACCCTCCTTACGCTCTGCGGTGAGCGGAATATCCGGGTGGAGTATGCCGACAGGGTTCTTCGGCAGATTTCCGGGAAGGAAAATTGTCACGCAGCCGCGGTGTTTGCCAAGTATGAGGACTCATTGGCGCAGGATCGGCCACACATCGTGCTCCATCACCCGTCGGATTGCGGGAACGCGGGAACGATTCTTCGCACCGCACTGGGGTTTGGCTACACCGAGGTGGCGCTGATTCGGCCCTGCGTGGATCTGTTTGATCCGCGGGTGGTGCGCTCCAGCATGGGGAGTCTGTTCTCCCTGCATGTCCATGTGTATGACAGCTTTGAAGCGTATCGGGAGGCTGCTCCCGGCCACCTGCTCTATCCTTTCATGCTGGATGCCTCGGTGCCGCTTGCCTCCATCACGGCGCTGGAGAAGACTTCCCCCTTTGCGTTGGTTTTCGGAAACGAGGGGACAGGACTTCCCGCAGAGTTTGCCCATCTGGGACAGGCGGTGCGGATTGAGAGCAATAGCAGGGTGGATTCATTGAATCTGTCCATCGCAGCCGGGATCGGCATGTACCACTTTGCGGGACTTGCGGGGATACGGTAACACAAAAGCATAGATGCACGTCCTTTTAGGACCGCTGCCGGAAAAGCACTTTCATGGTGCTTTTTCGGCTTTGTTTGATTGTTTGAAACGTCAGGAGGGAGACATCCATGGAGGCACAGGAGAGGATACTTGCACAGGAACAGGACCATCTCACGGATGTCCGGCAGGTGATCCGGCGGGAGGTGAGAAGGCTGGAGGCCCAGACCGGCATCCGGGAGGGTGAAGTGACCGACTCTTTCATTTCGGTGGATGCGATCACCGACGAGGAGACAGCGGAGCAAATCTTCCTTGGCAGAGTGGATGCGCTCCACGGGCTCTACCGGGCCATGCACAATGCCTACTTTTCGCACCTGACCTTCAGCGAAACGGGCAAGAGCGAGGCGGAATACTACATCGGCAGGTGGGGTGTCTATGATCCGGAGACGCTCACGCAGGTGGTGATTGACTGGCGCGCACCCATCGCCAACCTCTACTATGCGGGGGAGATCGGGCGGGTCGAGTACACCGCGCCCGATGGGGTGATTGCAGGGGAGCTGTTCCTTCGGCGCATGCTGACCGTGGAGGAAGACCGGATCAAGGGCATCTATGATGCCGGTGTGGCCGGGCAGGAGAGCTGGCTTTCTCAGGTGCTGGGCACCGTGTCCTCCCAGCGGCTGCACGAGATTGTCAGCAGCATTCAGTCCGAGCAGAACCTCGTGATCCGTGCAGATCTGGACCGCAGTCTGATTGTGCAGGGTGTGGCGGGCAGCGGAAAGACGACCATCGCGCTGCACCGGATCGCCTATCTTCTCTATCGCCACAGGGAGAATCTGCGGCCGGAGCAGATCATGATCCTGGCACCCAACCCGCTCTTTCTCTCGTACATCTCGGAGGTACTCCCGGAGCTCGGTGTAGAGCGCGTGCAGCAGGATACTTTCGAAGGCTTTGCGCGCAGCCACATGGGGCGGGAGCTTCCGAAGGTCGTGCATCCAAAGGAAAGCGGCGGGATGCCGGGGATGGAGGATACGGCCGTCAACCGGGAGAAGGGATCGGCTGCATTCATGGATCGGCTGGAGAAGTTCCTTCAGGCGGAGGCGGAGCGTATGCTTCCCACGGAGCCACTCACCTTCGGCGGCTACACGGTGATGGACGTAGAGGAGATCCGCAGCCTCTTCCTGCACCAGCTTTCCACCTGGCCGCTTGCGCGGAGAATCCAGGAGGCGAAAAAGCCGTTCAAGCGCAGGCTCGAGCAGATGATGGAGAAGATGAAAAACGTGCTGGAGGATATGGCCAGGGGCAAACTGGACCGGCTGCTGGCTACACTCCCGGACGGTCCCCCGCGCAGGGAGCGGGCGGCCAAGCTCCTGGACTCCAGGGATGCGCGCATCGCAGAGGTGGAGGAAAAGGGAAAGCAGTTCCTGGCAGCGTTTGCCTCGCACTTCCCGGATATGACGGATACCGGCGTATACCGGCGCTTTCTGGAAGCGGAAGGCGGAGAGGGAGCGAAGGCGACCTTGGAAAAGCTTGATGCCAAGCGAATCACCCCTTCGGATCTGGCACCGCTTCTTCTGATTCACCTTCGCGTGCACGGTATTTCTGGCGAGGTGCTTCGGCATATTGTGGCAGATGAGAGCCAGGATAT
>JAFUZB010000049.1 GCA_017476845.1 Clostridia bacterium | reverse complement strand
CTCATTTCCGGCTGTGCATCACCGGTCCGGTCCAGCTCCAGATAGATTTCATCGCTTCGCAAATCATCCACGGGATAGAACATCTTCATTTCCTCCACAGGCTATGTAGTATATCGCTTGTTTGCACCCGGTACGGGCGTTTACGGGAGATGATAGACAAACATCTCAGGTTTGGCAACCTGTGGAAAGAGCGCACCTGCACCTTCCGGACATCCGTATGCTCCCGCTATGACCACCTGCAAAACGGGTTACAAAAAAGGCTATGCGAACATAGCCTTTTCGTTTATTCCACCGTCACAGACTTGGCGAGGTTGCGCGGCTTATCCACGTCAATGCCTCGGGAAAGGGAGACATAATAGGCCAGGAGCTGAAGCGGTATCACCACAAGCGAGGGATAAAGCACATCCTCGGTCTTGGGAATATAGATGGTGAAGTCCGCCTGGTCCTCCATATTGTAATTACCCTCAAAGGTCAGTGCCAGCAGGGTTGCACCCCTTGCGTGCACCTCCACGATATTGGAAACCTCTTTTTCCAGAAGCTCCGATTGGGTCGCAACAGCCAGGACCATACTGCCCTTTTCAATCAGCGAGATCGTGCCATGCTTGAGCTCACCTGCGGCATAGGCCTCCGCATGGATATAGGAGATTTCCTTGAGCTTGAGCGCGCCTTCCAGAACGGAGGCATAATCCAGTCCGCGACCGATAAAGAACGCATCCCGCGTATTGGCATACTTCCCTGCCAGCCACTGCATTCTCGCCTCGCCGCGCAGGATCTCCGAAATCTGTTCCGGAAGCTTGAGCAGGGCATCCACCAGGGTATGGTACTCTTCCTCGGACAGTTTTCCTTTGACGCTTGCAAAATGGATCGCGAGCATGTCACAGGCCGCAAGCTGCGTGGAATAGGCCTTTGTGGTAGCTACCGCAATCTCAGGGCCCGCAGCCGTATAGAACACGCGGTCGGCCTCTCTTGCAATCGACGATCCCACGACATTGACGATAGCCAGGCTCAGCATGCCCTGTGCCTTGCCGTAGCGCAGCGCCGCCAGCGAATCGGCAGTTTCTCCGCTCTGAGAGACCACCATCAGGAGGGTACCCTCCTCCAGCACCGGATTCCTATAGCGGAACTCGCTGGCCAGGTCCACGTCCACAGGAATGCCTGCCAGCTGCTCCATCACATACTTCGCCGTCATGCACACATGCCAAGCAGAGCCGCACGCCACCATCTGAATGCGCCGCACCGCACGGATTTCTTCGTCCGTCATGCCCAGCTCGTCCAGAACAATGCGTCCGTCGCGCACGTGCGGATGAATGGTGTCCGCCATGGCTTTGGGCTGCTCATGAATCTCCTTGAGCATGAAGTGGGCATAACCGCCCTTCTCCGCCGCGGCAATATCCCAGGAGACAGTGGTGAACTCCTTCTCGATTTTCTCCCCGTCCATATTGTAGAACGAGATGCCGTCCTTCTTGAGACACACGATCTCCATGTTGTCCAGATAGGTGACGTTGCGCGTCCACTCCAGGATGGCCGGGACATCCGAGGCGATAAAGTTCCCGCTCTCGGAGGTGGCGGCAATCAGGGGAGAGTCGCGGCGGATGCCGTATACCTCGCCAGGGCGGTCCGCAAAGAGAATGCCCAGGGCGAATGAGCCGCGCAGGTGCATGACCGTGCGGACAATGGCATCAATCGGATCGCCCTTGTCGTAGTAGTCCAGAAGATGCGCGATTGTCTCGGTGTCTGTCTCGGACTGGAAGACATAGCCGCGACCTTCCAGTGTCTTGCGAAGGTCAGCATAGTTTTCAATGATGCCGTTGTGCACCACAGCGACCTTTCCGCCGCCGGAGAGATGCGGATGCGCGTTCTCTACGGTCGGTTCACCGTGGGTCGCCCAGCGGGTATGTCCTATGCCGCTCTCGCCGTCCACACTGTCGCCGTTGTCTGTCGCATCGCGCAGTGCCTGCAGTCTGCCCTTGACGCGCAGCGCCTTGAGCATGTGGCTCTTTTCGCCGTCCGATACGCAGATGCCCGCAGAGTCATAGCCCCGGTATTCCAGGCGCTCCAGCCCGTCCAGAAGAATGTGTGCCGCATGTCCGGCACCGGTGTAGCCCACAATTCCGCACATTTTATTCCACCGCCCAGCCGTTCTCCGTAATCACCCGGACCACCTTGTCCACCATTTCCTGGCAGACATCGGCATCCTTCGTCTCCACCATCACGCGGATGACCGGCTCCGTGCCGGACTCGCGCACGAGGATGCGCCCGTCCTTGCCGAGCTTCTGTGCCACCTCGTCGACAGCGGCTTTCACTTTTTCGTCGGCCAGCGTGCCTGCCTTGTCCAAAACGCGCACATTCTTCAGCACATGCGGATACATCACAAGATCCGCTGCCAATTCGGACATCTTCTTTTTGCGCGCCATCATGACCTCGGCAAGCTTAAGGGAGGTCAGAATCCCGTCGCCGGTTGTTGCATACTTGGAGAAGATGATATGGCCGGACTCCTCCCCGCCCAGGCGGCAGCCGTGCTGGGACATGTACTCGTATACATAGCGGTCGCCGACCTGCGTCTGGACATAGCCGATCCCCAGATCGTCAAAGGCCCGGTAGAGACCGAAATTGGACATGACTGTCGTCACCACGGTGTTGGTGACCAGCTTTTCCCTGTCCTTCATGTATCTTCCGTAGATATACAGGATGTGGTCCCCTGTGATCACATTGCCCTTTTCGTCCACGGCAAGGCAACGATCCGCATCGCCGTCATAGGCAAAGCCCACATCGCAGTGGTTGTTGACCACATACTGCTGCAGACCCTCAATGTGGGTAGAACCCGCATTCTCATTGATATTCATACCGTTGGGATCCGCATTGATGACAAACGTCTTGGCCCCAAGCGCCTCAAAAACGTTGCGCGCAATGTTCCACGTCGAGCCGTTGGCACAGTCCAGCGCAATGCGAAGACCCTTGAAGGAGTAAATGCCCAGGGAGATCAGGTAGCCGATATAGCGGTTGCGCCCGGAGACATAGTCCACGGTGCAACCGATGTGCTCGCGCGTAGCCAGGGGAAGCTCTTTCCAGGTGCGTCCGAACACCTCCAGATGCCCGTCCAGGAAATCCTCGATAAGCGCGATCGTCTGATCGTCCATCTTCTCCCCGTAGGAGTTGATAAGTTTGATGCCGTTGTCCCAGTAGGGGTTGTGGCTGGCGGAGATCATGATGCCGCAGTCAAAGTCGTCCACCCTGGCAATGTAGGCTACAGAGGGGGTGGTCGTCACGTGCATAAGGCAGGCCTCCGCGCCGCTTGCGGTGATACCGCCCACGAGCGAATACTCAAACATGTAGCTGGAACGGCGCGTATCCTTGCCGATGACAATGCGCGGCATGCGCTCATCCCCGCGCTGTCTGCGCACCTCACCGTAATACCATCCCAGGAACCGTCCGATCTTGTAGGCATGGTCCGCCGTCAGTCCCTTGTTGGCCTCACCGCGGAAGCCGTCCGTACCGAAATATCTGCCCATTTCCTTTTCCTCCTCATGACCTCTGCTGCACGATTTCGCCCTGGCGCTTGTAGATGCTGTGCGCCGGGACCGCCCCGCGCACGCAGGAGAGCGGATAGACCCTGGCCTCCCGCCCGATCACCGTTCCGGGATTGAGCACGGAATTGCAGCCGACCTCCACATGGTCCCCAAGGAAGGCCCCGGTCTTCTTTAGTCCCGTCTCCACATTTCCCTCCGCGCCGTGAATGACCACCGGCGTCTTGTCGGATTTCACATTGGAGGTGATGGAGCCTGCACCCATGTGCGCATAGATCCCCAGAATGGAATCGCCCACATAGTTGTAGTGCGGCACCTGCACATGATCAAAAAGGATAACGTTCTTCAGCTCCACCGAGTTTCCGACCACACAGTCCGCGCCCACAAGCGCCGCGCCCCGGATGAAGGCGCCGTGGCGAACCTCGGTGCGCGGCCCGATGATGCACGGGGCGCCCAGATAGGCACTGGGCATCACACTGGCCGTCTTGTGGACCCAGACATGCTCGGATACCTCCGTGTACGCTTCCTTGTCCAGTGTCTCCCCAAGCTTCAGGATCATATCCTTGATCCCCTTGAGCGCCTCCCAGGGGTAGGTAAAGCCCGCAAGATAGTCTGCGGCAAGGGTGCCGCTTAAATCATACAATTCCCTGATTGTCCATGCTGTCATCAATCTTTTTTGCCTCCAAAGCCCGCCGTTTCCTCCTCCGGAAACCGTTCCGGGGATGCGCGAGCGAAATGTATCATACAACTTTATAGTGCAATTGACAAGCGGTATCAGAAAGCCGCCTCCCGCAAAGGTTTCCGTCCTTTTTTCCAAAAGGTTTTCACAGATGATACAATGAGTCAGTTTTCTCACTTTACAACGGAATCCGTACCTGTTATTCTCTCGCCGTTCCCTGCACTTGGCTGTGCGGGAGACAAAAGAAACCAGAAACCAAAGAGGCGCAATACCATGTCCAGTCAGCATAATTGTCCCTGTTCTCCCCAGTGTGCCCTGCAGTCCGCCCTGGACGCCATCGGCGGCAAATGGAAGCTTCCCGTGCTCTGTTCCCTGAGCGCCAACGGCAAGAGCCGCTACAACGAGCTGCTGCGCAATGTGCAGGGCATCTCCAACACCATGCTGTCCCAAACCCTTAGGGAGCTTGAGCAGGACGGCCTGGTGCTGCGCAATGAATACCTGGAGGTCCCCATCCGCGTGGAGTACACCCTCTCCGACCACGCAAAGAAGCTCCAGCCCATCCTCTTGGACCTGATCCGCTGGAGGATGGAGAAGGGGGACGACGCATGAAACGAAGGGCTTCTCTTCTCCTGCTGCTTCCCCTCCTGGGCCTTTTCCTCACCTCCTGCGCCGCGCGGGCGGTGCAGGACACAGGCGGAAGTCGTAATGCCACTTCGCAAGAAATCACCTATCGGGAGGAAGACATGGAAACCATCTATCTTGCAGGCGGATGCTTCTGGGGCGTACAGAAGTTCTT
>JAFUZB010000048.1 GCA_017476845.1 Clostridia bacterium | reverse complement strand
TATGTCTATCAAAGAATGTCTGGCCAAAGCAGGCAGATTGAAACTGTCGCAGCACAAAGACAAGAAATGGTATGCCGCTGTAACGGTAAAGAAGAATGCGGATATGATGAGTGAGATGGGTGTCGATATATCCCTTGATATTGCGAAACTCAACAGTCATACTTACTAATCGATTTACAGCTTAACCTATTACCTAATATTTACGGAGTCTGTGGTGAAAAGACGAGTACGCGGCGACCTGACATCAGCATAGGATGAAGAATGTCCATGAGCATCTCCATCTTGCCCGAGGAGCCGGTGTAGTTGTCGGCCACCAGGCTCGGATGACAGCAGATCTGCCGCAGCTGCATGATCGCGCTGAGAACCTCCACATGGTTGGCGCCCTTTTTGTCATCCAGGGCACGGTTCACTCGGTCGCGAAGCTGGGTAAAGGCTGCCAGGTAGACCTTGGCCTGCTCTGGCGTCATCTGCGCCGACATCATGGTCTCCATCTTATCGGGCAGCTCATCCAGAACATCGGTTTTCATGCGGCGCAGCAGAAAGGGTTTGATCTTCCGCCGAAGCTCCTCGGTGTTCTGTCCGTCCATGTAATGGCGGAGAAACCGCACCCGGCTCCCCAGATATCCAGGCAGCACAAAATCAAAGATACTCCAGAGCTCGCCCGCATGGTTCTCCATGGGTGTCCCTGTGAGCGCAAAGCGCGTGCGGGCCTTGAGGCGCTTGACAGCCTGAGCACCGGTGCTTGCCGCATTCTTGATCTGCTGCGCCTCGTCAAGGAACACCAGACGGAAGGGAATGGATTCCATGGATTCGATGTCGCGCCGAATGAGCGGATAGCTCGTGATAAGTACATCCACATCCCGGATCTCTCCCCCGGAAAGGTCCGCAAAGAAGGCCATGCGCTGCGCATTGGCCCCGCTCACCACGTGCGTGCGGATCTCTGGGGCAAAAAAGGAGAACTCCTTCTGCCAGTTGTAGGTAAGGCTGCTTGGCGCGACAACCAGGGCCATCTCGCCCTCTTGGAGGGTTGTCGCAACCATTGCGATGGTCTGAATTGTCTTGCCAAGGCCCATGTCGTCGGCCAGCACACCGCCCATCTTCAGGCGATCCATTGTTCTGAGCCATTTGACCCCGAAGAGCTGGTAGTCCCTGAGATAGTGCGCAAGCCTTTCGGGAAGCACGAGCACCTCCCCGCTCTCCCCGACCGCCTGAATCATGCCCTGTACCTGTGCATCCATCGTGCACTCGGCATGGAGGTTCTCCAGGAGCGAGGACAGGTAGAAAGTCTGACAGGCCCACACGTTCACCTCACCCGCAGGCGCCTGATCCGTGCCCGCATTGACCGACTCGGTGACGCCCGCGGCAAAGGGCTGCCAGGCTTCCAGTCCCGTCAGGTCCAGGAAAGTGCCATCCTTGAGGCGGAAGTACTTTTTCTTCCTTGCAATCGCCTCCAGAATGGGTCGCGCCTCCTCCACGGGCAGGGTATCGTCCGTAAAGGTCATGGCCAGGCGCGGTCCGCGCATCGCAAGATGCGCCTTCAGCCGGACCGGTTTGGGGCGGAACTTTGAAAAATCTTTGGAGAGGAAGACCTCCGCGTGCTGCCTTAGGGTATGCACGCCCTCTGTGACAAAGGTATAGACAGCCTCATTCCCGGAGAGCAGTACCTTCCCGTCTGTCATGCCAAAGCCTGAGGCAGCCAGCGTGTCCATGACCTGTCTTTCCGCTTCGCTGTCGCGCATGAGAAGATGCTCTCCCCGACGGAGCGTGACCTGCGCCCGTGCAGGGGTAAAGGGATCGATCTCCCGCTCGCCATAGCCAAACACCGTTCTGGCCGTGATGTCCCTTCCGTCCACATCAATGTAGACACGTGCCTTAAGCGGCAATCTCACCAGCATCCGCTCCAAGTCCTCGGAGAGCTCGACCACGCCGACTCGTTTAAGGAAGGGCAGCAGAGTGTCCACCACCTCGCTGGTCTCCCCCGGGGTGTACTCAAACCGGCTCTCGCCCTCGGAGACCTCTGTCCATTCCTCCCACATTGCGCGGATGATCTCCCGCTGGATCGCATCCACCTCAATGATATTTCCGCCCATGATCACATAGCTGCACTCGGCGGTGAGCGGAAGCAGATCCCCGGGCAGAATGCCTGTGACAGTCAGACCGCGCAAAGAGCCTTCTACACGGAAAAAGAGCGGGACCGATGTGCGTCTGACCGTGCGCACTGCATGGTTTTCCCCACCCATGGAGAGGAGAAAGGTACCGTAGTGTACTCTGCGCAGGAAGATATCGATAAAGTCTGCGGGCACGGGCAAAAGCCTCGTCTCCGAGCCGTGGAATTCCTGTCCGCCCTCCCGCTGCGCAGCAAGCAGAGCTCGGAAAGCTTGAAGAATGTCCCTGTCCTTGTCATTGAAGCGCATCCATTCCGGAACGAAGGTAAAGCCCTTGCCGAGCTCGACAGGCTCTCCCCTGTCCATGCTGTCCAGAAAGTGCGGAATATGCCGGATCACATAGAGCCTATCATCGCCCACCCGAAGCCCTGCGCGCAGTGTAGGAAAGGCATGCCGGTGATCCTGCTCCACCTGAAGATAGAGTGCCAGACGTACATTGCCGCGCTCGGGCAGAAGGGCTGCCATGCTGGAAAAGAGCTTAGGGGCAGCACTTCTGGCATACCTGTGCTCCATCTCCCCCAGTGCACCACTGCCTCTTGCCTTGAGTAGTGCTGCCACCACATGGATGCAGCTTCCCTTTTCGTGGTACTCCTCGCAGTTGCAGCAAGCCCCGGGGCCGCGTCCTATGGTCACCATACGCGCAGGCGTATCATGCACCATATACCTGAGTTGGTTTTCCCCAATGGCATCCTCACGCACACCCCCGCGCAGGAACATCGCTTCCCCCGCTTGGTATCTCTCCTCGGAGAGCACGCGTTTTGCCTCCACCAAATCAGGTATCATTTCGCCTTCCCCTTTCTCCAGAAAGTTGTATACAAATTCTACGCAGCATTCGCGTTTCCTTCCCAAAAACTACGCTGTGAGCCCTCTTCTTTGGCACAGAAGAAGTTTTTTTGATATAGATACAGATATAGGAACAGATATAGGAAAATGGCGCAAGCTTCGCCTGCGCCACTAGGTATCTTCTTACTGTTTGACTTTTCTGTGCAACCCTCTCAGGTCTCGAACTCGCCCAGAATGCTCTTGGCACACAGCCAGCCTCCGACACCGGACATGGCGACGGAGCCGAAGGGAGAGCACTTGCCGAACTGACCGATGAACATGTTCTCACCGCAAAGACCACCCGCCGTGGTCCACCCCGCATAGAGCCCAGGAATCGGCTCATGCTCGGTATTGAGCACCTGCATGTCCGCATTTACGCGAAGGCCCGCCAGAGTCTTGCCGATCTGCCCGCCTACCACAGCCGCATAGAAGGGGCCTTCCTTGAGGGGTGTCAGCCATTCAGGCTTGTAGGGAACAGCGAGAACATCGTCATAACCCTGCTCGACAATGCGGTTCCATTCCTCGGCAGCCTTCACCAGGACCTCGGGCTTCATCCCGATCATAGGAGCGAGCTCCTCAAGCGTATTGGCCACCTTGATGGCGCCACGATCGATGTGTGCCTGGAAGTCTTCATCCATGTCCAGGTGTCCGACAAACTTCTTTCCCACCTCGTTGGTCGCCTGATAGAAGGTCTTGGGATTACAGCGGTTGACACCGCCCCATGCGGTCTGTTGGAAACCATCCAGGTAATCCCGGAACTTGGAGTCGAAGATCACGCGTGAGCGGTGATCCGGGGTTGCCATGGTTGTGGCGGTCATGGACTCACCGCCGCCCGTGAAAGGAGAGCCCACAAAGTTGTCCTGACCGGCATAGAAGGGGATCAGATTGCCCAGTACGTCCACACGCATGTATGGGTTGCAGATGATGTCGCGTGTTGGCTCAAAGAGATAGTTGCAATAGTTCCCGTTGCCATCTCCCCAGTACTCATCCAGGCCATCCTCCCATACACAGAAGGAGTTGAAGCCGGAGATCGCTGCGCCAAGACCCAAACCCATACGAATCGTCTCACCTGTGTGAGTGAAGATCGGACCGCCCTGCACAGCATACATGTAGGCAGAGGGAGTGTACTTTTCCAGCATATCCAGGTTGCATCCAAAGCCACCGGCACAGAGAATGACGCCGTCCGAAGCCTTGAAATACTTGTCTGCACATCTTACGCCGATAACCCTGCCGTTTTCGGCAACCAATGCGTCCACGGAAGTAGATGTCTTAACTACAGCGCCTGCCTTCCTGCAGTCCTCGGTCATGGCGTCGATGGCATAGGTGTTGGAGCAAATCACGTTGTCTGTACCACCCGCTACCGCGATATCGGTGTGGACATCTGCAAAGTAATAACCGGGGCAGTTCAGATGAATATCATCCTGCTTGCACAGCCAGTCAGCCCATTTGCCTCCCTCATCGACAGCGCGCAGAAGCATGGTGTTCTCAATGGAGTACTGGTACTTGCTCTGCATGGCTGCGGCTGCCTGCTTGGGATCAAAATGTTCGAGCGCTTCGCCGTTGGGCAGCTGGGTAGGCCAGAAGTAGCCGATGGCATTTTGCGCCTCTGAGCCGCCGGCATTGATCTGAATAAATGCCGCGTGACGGCTCGCACCGCCGGTAGATCCATCCTTCTCAATCAGGGCTACCTTTTTTCCCGCCTGCGCGGTATACAGGGCTGCAGTCAGACCACCGATACCGGAGCCGACGACAATGACGTCATATTCTTCATCCCAGCTTGCTGGCACTTCCTCGGGCGGAATAGGCTGGGCGCCATTGCGGAAGGAGCCGTAATCACTTGGGAAGCCCTCTCCCTTCTCAGGGCGGAAGGCCATCTGCGCATCCTCCTCGACAGCCACATTCGTGATGACAGCTTCGCCCTTGGCCTGGGCAATACAATTGGCAGCCGCCTCCTGCACCGCACGGCTCGTCACGGAAGCACCGGAAACCACATCCAATTCAGCGCTCTGCGAGGCAAGGATCGCATCCTTCATTGTGTCGCCAATCGCGCCGCCAATTTCCGGGGTCTCTCCGGAGACATCAATGCTCACATCTGTGATGGCATTCTCGTCAAAGGTCATGGTGACAGTGACGTCACTGACTATGCCGCTCGCTTTGGCAGAATAGGTGCCGGGCTTATAGATACCCTCTGCTCCTGCCATCTGGATGCCTGGTAGCACGGCGCTTGCCGCCACACCCATCGCACCAGCCGTCATGCCCTTGAGAAAGCTTCTGCGAGACACTTCTTTTTTGTTCATGGTTTTCTCCTCCTGCTTGCCTATCGGACGTTCATCTGCAAATGAATACCCAC
>JAFUZB010000047.1 GCA_017476845.1 Clostridia bacterium | reverse complement strand
GCCGCTGTAACGGTAAAGAAGAATGCGGATATGATGAGTGAGATGGGTGTCGATATATCCCTTGATATCGCGAAACTCAACAGCCACACTTACTAATCGATTTACAGCTTAACCTATTACCTAATATTTACGGAGTCTGTGGTGATAGAAAAGCAACGCGAGGGGGAGGGCGTGATCCGGGAGACGGTGCGCCTCACCTTCACAGGCCAGGGGACGCACAACTTTGATGTCACGCTCTACCGCCCGGAGCGGGAGGGAAGGCATCCCGCAGTGGTCTGGGTCTGGTTTGCGGGGGATCCGCACAGAGGCTGCCCGCTTGCGGAGATCGTGGGCGAGCGCGGATATATCCTTGCGGGCTTTGACCGGGAGGCCGTCTTTGAGGACAAAGCGGACGGGAAAGTACCGATCAAGGACGTGTTCCCGGGCTATACCTTCGGTGCCGTGCGCGCCTGGGCACTGGCGGAGTCGATGGTTGCGACGTATCTTCTCGAAAGAAGCGATGTGGATGCCAGCCGCCTCGTCTGCACCGGTTTTTCCCGCTGCGGTAAGGCGGCACTGGCCGCCGGCATCTACGATGAGCGCTTTGCGGTTGCGGCGCCTGTCTGCTCGGGCGCAGGGGGCGGCGGGTGCTTCAGGTACCTGGGAGATAAAGAGGGCTTCAACCAGGACGTGCAGCGGGAGGAGAGCCTGGGCCGCATCGGGTCGACCTTCCCCTTCTGGTGGGCGCCCGGCTTCTCGGCATGGTGGCCGGAAGGGGATCCCGCGCAGATGGGAAAGGAGGACACCTTCCCTGTTGACAGCCATATCCTCCGGGCCCTCGTTGCCCCACGCAGTCTCTTTACCGCCGACGGCATGGAGGATACCTGGTCCAATCCCCGCGGGAGCGCCCTGACCTATCTCGCCTCCAGGCCTGTGTTCGATGCCCTCGGGGCGAGGAGCTATGCGTTTTTCCGCGAGGGCGGGCATGCCTTCTCGGAGACGGACTGGCGGGCGCTTGTGGACTTTTGTGACGGCGTGTTTGACGGACGGGAGATGCCCAAGGAGGCTCCGCTGGTGGAGAAGGTCCGGGCAGAGCTGGAAGGCTGATTTTCCGGTAAGGGCATGTCGGAAACACAGAAAGAACACTCGGGCAAGGGGGATATGTGCAGGAAAAACCGTGCGGGCAAAGGAATGTAGCATCCAGGACCTGTTGCATCCGTAGGAATGCGGGGCGGGAAAACGAAGGTGCGGGAGGAAACGGTATGCCCATCGGTGTCATCTGCAATGCGCTGGCCATCGTCATCGGCGGCCTGATCGGTGCGGGGAGCGGGGACAGGCTCTCGGCAGAATTCAAGGAAACGCTGAACCTGATCTTCGGGGTGAGCTCGATGGCCATCGGCATCACCTCGATTGTGCTTATGCAGAATATGCCGGCGGTGATCCTGTCCATTATCCTGGGCACGATCATCGGCATGGCGACCCACCTGGGAAAGCATATCGAGCATGCGGGCCTGAGGCTGGAAAAGGGCATCTCGCGCCTGACGGGCGGAAAGAGCGAAGGCGCGGACTCCGCCCTTCTGGTGACAACGATTGTGCTGTTCTGCTCCTCGGGCACAGGCATCTACGGCTCCATCGTCTCGGGCATGAGCGGGGATCACAGCATTCTGATCGCCAAGTCGATACTGGACCTGTTCACGGCGATGATCTTCGCCTGCTCTCTGGGCGTGGTGGTCTCTGCGATTGCCCTTCCCCAGTTTGTGATCTTCATGATCCTCTTTTCCCTTGCCCGACTGATTTTTCCTCTGACCACCGACAGCATGATCGCGGATTTCAAGGCGTGCGGCGGAATCATCATGCTGGCCACGGGCTTTCGCATCGCGAAGATCCGGGCCTATCCGATTGCGGACATGATCCCGGCAATGCTGCTGGTATGGCCGGTTTCCGCACTGTGGACGAACTATATCGTCCCGCTGCTCGCCCACTGAGCATGCAGGCGAAGAACGGGAAGCAGACACATATGGGAGAACCCCTGTCCATCCTGAGAAAAGGATGGACAGGGGTTCTTTACTGCGCCGCCGTCAGGAGGGCTCAGTGAAATGATAGGGTCTGAGCAGGAGGGCAAAGATGCCGCAGATCACGATGGCCGCGATGCCCAGGCAAAAGATCAGAAGCCCTGCACCGGAGCCGCCGGACTGTCCGAAGAGACGGACCGCGAGGCTTTCCGGAGCGCACTGTGCGATATAGGGCTCGCAGACCCGGTCAATGAGCAGGCCGCCCAGGAACGATCCGATGGGAATGGTGAAAAACTGGAAGGCGTTTCGGCAGGCATAGACCCTGCCCTGCATATGACTGGGAATGGAGGAGCGCACGATGACGTCGAGATTGGCGTTCATGAGGGGAACGGGAAGATATCCCAGCACCTGGGCCAGACACCACACGTAGGGCCGCGAAGAGAGCGGCATGAGGAAATTGTCGGTGGTGAGGCTGAAGACCATGGTCAGCAGAATGACCCGGATGCGGTCTTTGGGTGCCGGAAGCGCGGAGACCAGAAGACTCCCCAGAAGCATCGCGATCCCGGCCGATGAGGTGACAAGTCCCAGCGCACCCTCGCCGCCCATGGGATGGGGAAGAACGAAGGCGGGGAGTGCCGCATCAAAGGCGGAAGCCACAAGGTTGACACCGGCAAGGAAAAAGATGAGGCGAAGCACAAGCGGGTTGTCGCGCAGACATTGCAGTCCGCCGCGGATGGCCTGCGGAAGGGATTCACTTTCTTCCTCGCGGCCTGCATTCTCCTCCGGCAGTGTAATGAAGAAAAGAAGCGACAGAAAAGCCACGGCGAAGGTGGACAGATCCACCGCAATCACCAGATTCATTCCGCCGAGCGCATAGAGCGCGGTGGCAAGCACCGGATGCAGGATGCTGGTGAGCGAGGAAGAGAAGGAGCGCAGACCGCTCGCTCGCTGGTAATACTTCCTGGGGGTAATCAGGGTGATGGCCACGTCGCTGGCAGGACTCTGTACGGTGTTCATGAGACCGTTGAGGGCATTGAGCAGATACAGATGCCAGGGGACGAGGATGCCCAGGCGCAGAAGGAGAAAGACGGCTACCGTGCTCATGGCGGCGAGGGCATCGCACACCAGCATGGTCTTTTTCTTGTCCCAGCGGTCGGAGAGGGCACCGGCAAAGACGCTCAAGAGCACATAGGGTGCATAGGAACAGATCGACAGAAGGGCAGTGCGCAGGGCGGAGCCCGTGGACTGGTAGAGCCAGAGCGTGAGCGCAAAGCTGGTCATCGTGCTGCCCAACTGGGAGAGCGCCTGTGTAGACCAGAGAATGTAGAAGGTTTTCAGTTCAGGGGTTTTGAAAAAACGGTTTTTCATTTGACTTTGCTCCTTATCGAAATCATGCCTTGGGGTGTATTCCGATATGCAAAGTCTGAGGATGCTGCCCTGTCAGCAGATCGCTCCATGCAACTTCCTCAAGCTTTGCATGGAGCACAGACAATGATGAGTAACATGCGGATGGTCTCCTTTCCAAGGGATACGGGCGGCAAAGCCTAAGGGAAACAGGCTCCCAATTCCCGCAATATTGTGTATTCTCTCCTGCACGCGGGAATTCCTGCATGCGTCGCGGCACAGTGTATAAGGCACTGCACAACCGGAGCCTTTGCAGCTTGCGCCGGGCCAGTCTTTTTCCACAAAACAATAAAAAGTCTCAAATGATACTTTTTATTGACATGTGATCATCGGTCGTGCTACAATCCGCGTCGCAAAGGAGGGGATCACTTGGCATTGCGGGATTTCGAGGAAGCGCTTGCGCTTTCTCCGCTGCTCTCCGGGCTCACGGTACCGGTGCTCGGAATGACGGAAGTCGCTTATGCCAAGGGGGATACTGTCAGGGATGTATGGGAGGAGCGGCCCTCTGTCGGGCTTGTGGTTTCCGGCACGGTAGCCGTGTCCTCGGATGCGCCTGACGGCCGGGATGTCCGCCTGAGTACCCTGAAGAAGGGAGACTGCTTTGGCATCGCCAATCTGTTTTCTCCCGATCCTCTGCAGACCATACTGCGCTGCGAAAAGGACTGCGGGATTGCCTTTATTCCCAAGGAGCGACTGATCACCCTGCTTGGGGAGGACGGCGATTTTGCTATCCGGTACGCGAGGCTTTCCAACGAAAAGCTCCAGTTTCTCATCCGCCGCATTGAACTGCTTACGACCCAGAATCATCAGACACGCCTGATTGCCTGGCTGATGAGCGGGGAGAACAGTACACAGGATGAGATTCGTTTCCCTGGAAAGCGTGAATCCCTGGCCGCCCATCTGGGCATGAGTCGTGCAGCTCTGTTCCGGGAGCTTGCCCAGCTGGACCGGGAGGGACTCATCGTGACCCGCGGAACGGTCGTGCGCATCCTGGACCGCGAGGGCCTGGCCCTGCGATTGAAGGGTGCGGAAAACGCTGTTCCCGAGGAGAATGCCGCAGCGCTTGTGTGAAGTGCCCTTGCCTAATGTATCTGAGTATATCTGAGTAGATCTTAGTATCTGAAAGGAAGAATTGCTCCATGAAAAGAATGCTTGCCCTGCTTGTGACCGTACTTATGGTGTGTGTTTGCGCCCTTTCCCTTGCCGAGAGTGCCCCGCGCGTCATCGCGCTCAAGGGCCCCACGGCCATGGGTATGGTGCAGCTGATGGACCGTGTGGATAACGGCGATCTGAAGGATGCCGGCTACAGCTTTACCATTGCCGCCGCCGTCGATGAGGTGACGCCGCAGATTGCCCAGGGCAATGTGGATATCGCTGCCGTCCCCGCCAACCTGGCCGCTGTGCTCTACAATAAGACCGAGGGCGGCGTGAAGGTCATCGGCGTGAACACGCTGGGTGTGCTCTATATTGTGGAAAACGGTGAGAGCGTGCAGTCTGTGGAGGACCTGCGCGGTCAGACCATCTATGCCAGCGGCAAGGGCGCTACCCCCGAGTATGCCCTGAACTACATTCTCTCCGCCAACGGCATCGACCCGGAAAAGGACGTCACCATCGAGTGGAAGAGCGAGCATGCCGAGTGCCTGCAGACCCTCATCGCCTCCGGCAGCGGCATTGCCATGCTGCCCCAGCCCTTCGTGACCACCGCACAGACTAAGCTGGAGAGCCTGCGCGTGGCCCTGGATCTTACCGAGGAGTGGGACAAGCTCCAGGCGGATGCAGAGAACCCCTCCGGTCTGCTCACCGGTGTCGTGATCGCCCGCACGGCGTATATCGACGAGAATCCCGAAGCCCTGGCAGCCTTCCTGGATGCCTACAAGATCTCTGTGGATTTCGTGAGCAGCGATGTGGAAGCGGCCGCCGCTCTGGTGGGTGCCTATGATATCGTGCCCGAGGCCGTTGCCGTAAAGGCTATTCCCGCCTGCAATATCGTCCTCATCGAAGGCGGTGAGCTCAAGGACAAGCTTTCCGGCTACCTGTCCGTGCTCTTTGAGCAGAACCCGGCCTCCGTGGGCGGTCAGCTCCCGGCGGATGATTTCTACTTTGCACGCTAAGAAAGATGGAAGATAAGCGGAAACACAGCTTCATCAGACGGATTCCGGCCATGCTCTTCTGGCTGCTTGTATGGCAGCTGGGGAGCATGGCTGTTTCCAGTGAAATCCTGCTTGTCGGTCCCGTGAAGGTCGTGCAAACCCTCCTGGGGCTTGTGGGCGAAGGCGTTTTCTGGCGCTCGGTGGGATTTTCCCTCAGGCGCATTTTCGGTGGTTTTCTTCTGGCGGCTTTTCTGGGGAGCCTTTTGGCGGCCCTCGCCAGCCGTTTTCGCGTCATTCGGGAACTTCTATCCCCGCTGATGCTCACGGTGCGTACGGTCCCGGTGGCCTCCTTCATCATTCTGGCGCTCATCTGGTTTTCCTCAAAGAACCTCTCGGTGCTCATCTCCTTCCTTATGGTGCTACCCATCATCTATACCGGTGTCCTCACCGGAATTGCGCAGCGGGACGCGCGACTGCAGGAGATGGCCCGGGTGTTCCGCGCGCGCAGCACCCACCGCCTGCTCATGCTGGACCTTCCGCAGGTCTATCCGTATTTCCGCAGCGCGTGCAAGACGGCGCTGGGGCTTGCCTGGAAAAGCGGTATCGCCGCGGAGGTCATAGGCATGCCCAAGGGATCCATCGGGGAGCATCTGCAGCAGGCCAAGGTCTACCTGGATACCCCTTCGCTCTTTGCGTGGACGGTGGTGATCGTCCTGATTTCACTGCTCTGTGAGCAGGCCGTCGTGCATCTTCTGGATGCGGGCATGGGCCTTGTGCGCAGGTGGAAGGGGTGAGGGAGATGGGAAAAATAGAGATCCGCGGCCTCTCCAAGGCATTTGGCGAGAAACGGGTGCTTGAGGACGTAAGCCTCGTCCTTCCCGAAGACTCCGTCACGGCGATCCTGGCTCCCTCCGGCTTTGGGAAGACGACGCTTGTGCGTATTCTTCTGGGGCTGGAAAAGCAGGATGCGGGAGAGATCCGGGGAACGGAAGGGCTTCGCATGGCGGCCGTCTTTCAGGAGGACCGACTGTGTGAGGATTTCGGCGCCATCGCCAATATCCGTCTGGCTGCGCCGACCTGTCCGCGCGCGGAAATCCGAAGGGCGCTGCAGGATTTCGGGTTAGATGACGCGGGAGACGGTCCGGTGCGGGCATTCTCCGGAGGCATGAAGCGGCGCGTGGCCCTGCTCCGGGCCTTGCTTTGTGGCGCGGACCTGATTGTGCTGGATGAACCCTTTCACGGGCTGGACGATGCCCTGCGCGAGCAGGTGATTGCGCGCACGGCCGGATACTGTAAAGGAAAGACGGTTGTGCTGGTGACCCACGATCTGCACGAGGCGGAGAAAATGGGGGCCGGACAGATCGTCCATCTGGACAGCATGTAAAAAAGACGAACTGTAGACACTGCATCCGGGGGAAAGGCCTCCGGATGTTTCTTTTTCCGCCAAGGCTGAAAATAGGCGGCAGGAAAGACAGGGGCGGAGGAGAATCTCTGGGCGTACAGGACTTTCCAAAGCGGAGAAGATGCAAAAAGAAGGGAGCATGGCAGATGGCAGACAGGCACAGTGAAAAGCAGAACACATGGCACAGCGGCGGAAGAAATCCTTTCCTTCCGCTCTCGGTCTATATTCCCGACGGCGAACCGAAGGTGTTTGGTGACAGAGTCTACCTGTACGGCTCCAAGGACGAATTCGGCGGCGAATACTGCAGCCACAAATACCATGTCTATTCGGCTCCCGTGGATGACCTGGAGACCTGGACAGATCATGGAGCGATTCTGGCCTCCACGGATGAGTATCTGGCGGAGGGCATCGGGGACGGGGTCCCATGGTCGGACGGTCTGCTCTGGGCACCGGATGTGGCCAAGAAGGGTGACACGTACTACCTCTACTTCTGCCTGTCCGACGGAAGCGAGGGTGTGGCGGAAAGCCCGCGGCCTGAGGGCCCCTTCACCCATGCCAGGCGCATCACGATGGGCGGCAAGCCCATTGAGGGTATTGACCCTTCGGTGCTGGAGGTAAACGGCAGCTACTATTACACCTGGGGTCAGGGCAAGTGCCATATGGCCCGACTGATGGATGATATGTGCACGCTGGATCCGGAGAGCTATATCGAGGCGCTGATCTCCAACGAGGAGGGCAGAGAGGGCTTCCACGAAGGCTCGTCTTTGCGCAGAATCGGGGACTGGTACTGTCTTGTCTATGCCAGCGAATACACCATCCGCTTTCCCAACCGCAGGGGCACACCCACCTGCCTGGACTATGCCGTGAGTAAGGAGGTCTCTGGCCCCTATGAGAGGCGGGGCACCATCATCGACAACACGGGCATTGATCCCAGGAGCTGGAACAATCACGGCTCCATCATTCGGATTGGGGAGGACTGGTTTGTGTTCTACCATGGCTCCTCCAACAACAGCGAGTATGCCCGGAGGGCGCGGGTGGAAAGAATCCAGGTGGATGAAGAGAGTGGAACGATTGCACGGGCGGAGATGACCTCCTCGGGATTTGCACGGTCCCTTCCCATCGGTGAGACGGTGGATGCGGCCTGCGCATACCGTCTGTGGGGCGGGGCGTACTGCACAGAGAAGGCGGGAAAGTTTCCGCTGGTGCATGTGAAAGACGGGAACGCGGCTGCCTTCCG
>JAFUZB010000046.1 GCA_017476845.1 Clostridia bacterium | reverse complement strand
TCTGTCCCGAGCCCGCCCCCGATCTCATGCTCATGGATCGGCTCATGGTGCAGGCAAGGCGGCAGGGCATGAAACTCTGCATGCTGGTGACCAAGTCCGATTTGGATGCCACGCTTGCAGATAAGCTGCAGCGCGAATATGCCCAAAGCGATATGCCCGTCATCCCGGTCTCGGTTAAGACCGGGGAGGGACTGGAAGAGGTGCGCCGGGCCATGCGCGGGGAAACCGCCTGCCTGGCCGGCCAGTCGGGTGCGGGCAAGAGCACGCTGCTCAATACCCTCTTCTCCCTTTCCTTGGAAACGGGGGATATCTCCGAGAAGATCCGGCGCGGCAAGAATACGACGCGCAAGGCGGAGCTCTTCAGCGTGGAGGACGGGCAGATCCGTGTCCTGGATACGGCGGGCTTCTCTCTTCTGGAGATGGAGGATGTCATGGATCCGACCCAGCTGCGCCTTTTCTATCCGGAGTTTGCGCCCTATGAGGGGACATGCCGGTTTGCCGAATGCCTGCACGACAGGGAGCCCGGATGCGCGGTGCAAAGCGCTGTGGAGGCAGGAAACCTTTCTGAGGCGCGCGTTGCACGCTACCGGCAGCTGCTCGGGGAGGTCAGAGAAGTCTGGAGGGATCGGTATGATTAAGGTTGCCCCATCGATTCTCGCAGCCGACCAGCTTGCGCTGGGAGACGAGATCCGGCGTGTGGCTGAGGCGGGCTGTGACATGGTGCACATCGACGTGATGGACGGTCATTTTGTTCCGAATCTCTCCTTTGGCACCGATGCGGTGCGCAGGATTGACGAGGCCTTTCCGGAGCTCTTTCTGGATGTCCATCTGATGCTGGATAATCCCGGAAGGCTGATTGCGGCCTTTGCCCCGCATGCGGATTCGATTACGGTTCATGCCGAGGTCCCGGAGGACGTGCAGCATCTGCTCGACGCGATTCATGCCAGCGGCTGCAGGGCGGGACTGAGCATCAAGCCGGACACACCGGTAGCGGCGATTGTGCCCTTCCTTGAAAAGACCGACATGGTGCTGGTCATGACTGTGGAGCCCGGGTTTGGCGGGCAGGCCTTTCGCTGGGATATGCTAAACAAAATCCGTGAGCTGCGGCGCATCGGCTATGCGGGCCAGATTCAGGCCGACGGCGGGGTGACTCTCGCCAATCTCCCTGCCCTGGGGCAGGCGGGACTGGATATTGCGGTGATGGGGACAGCGATCTATCGCTCGCAGGACCTGGAGGGGGATATCCGGAAAATCCATGCGCTGTAAAGTGGAGGTGAAACCATGCGGCAAAAGCTGCTGATCGGCCTTGTGTGCCTTGTGCTGTCAGTGCCTATGGCCCTTTCTGAAGGCGAGCATACGCTTGCCGGCACCTGGAGCGACGGCGCGGCGGATGCCGTGCGTGTCCTGGAGCTTGAGGAAGCGGAGGACGGATACACGGGACGCATGACCGTGGATGGGGAGACGCGCGAGATTGTGGCCGGCATAGAAGGCGATACCTGTGTCCTCTATGCAGACGGCGTGCGGCTGGGGACACTTCAGGCGGAGGAGGATTTCCTTCTCTTTACCGATACGTCCAATGAAGTCTTTCCCATGCTGAAAAATGATGCACAGCTTCCGGAAATTGAGGCGCAGAGCTCCCTGGAGGCATTCCAGGGCGTGTGGGAAGCAGACTTCGCGATTGTGAGCGGCTTTCGGATTCCGATGGGAGATACCCGCATGGTCTACACAATCGAGGAGGACCATGTGACCCTCTCCGGAACAGGCTATGAGACCGGGATCACTCTGGCGTGCGATCTTCGGGAGGACGGGCTTGCCATCCTGCTTGAGGAGGAGGAAAGGCAGCTTTATCTTCTGCGCGATGGGAGCATGATCCGGGATACCGGCGCCATGATCTTCCATCTGGTGCGACACAGTGAACCGTAAACGGGGGGAACAGTTATGAGCAATGTCGGAAGGGGCGGAAATACGCCGAATCCTCAGAGCCAGCAGGGACAGAACCCGGGCCAGGCCAATCCCTATACCGGGTATACCCAGAACCCGTATGCCCAGGGAAGCTATGGCGTGCCGCAGAGTGGTATGTCCAATCAGGGCGGGGTGCCGTACGGAACCTATGCGCAGTCTCCGTATGGCCAGCAGGGAGGGCAGACGCCTTATACCGGGACCTATGGGTATACCCAGGGCGCATCGCCGTACATGCAGGGCGCGAATGGCATGCAACCCGGCATGCAAACCGGCATACCACAAAGTGGTATGCCTAATCAAAGTGGTATGCCCAATCAAAGTGGCATGCAAAAAGGAATACCACAAAG
>JAFUZB010000045.1 GCA_017476845.1 Clostridia bacterium | reverse complement strand
TGCGCCTCATGCGCATCGCCGAGGACAGCCGCATCGCGAGCGTGGCATGCGCGGACCGTGAGGAGCAGGGCGAAGAGGAAGCGTCCCCTGAGGAAGGCATCCCGACCGAGGAGAACTTCCAGGAAGCGGACACCACGGACAGTGACGAGACCATACAGGAGCCTGTGCTCAACCCCGACGACGCCGTGTCAGATCTTGACATGGACCTTCCGGGCGATGAGGAGATGCTCCCCGAGGACGACCTGTAATCCAAGGATTTTTCAGAGGATACCGCGTCTTGCGGTATCCTCTTTCCTTTTTCTTCTACCCTGTTCCTATTTTGTTTTTGTCTTGACACCCTACTTTTGCCCGTGCTATATTCCCTCTGACAAAGCGATGAACGGAGATAAGTAGTCCCCTGATTGGGCCATAAGAGAGCTGCCGGTGGGTGCAAGGCAGCCGGGACAGGGAATGAACATACGCTCCGCGAGCTGTGATCCGAACCCGGGAAAGCACGCCAGTTTTTCCGGAAGGCATCACCGGAGGCGAACCGTTACAGCGCATGGGCCAGCATGCAAGCCCAGTGAGGCTATACCCGAGAGAGTATGGCAAAATAGAGGTGGTACCGCGGTTATTCCGCCCTCTGCTTTCCCCTATAAAGGAAAGCAGAGGGCGTTTTGCGTCCTCGCTTTCCCAACACTCTGTATGGAGGCTGCAGCACATATGTGTTGCCCTCAAGTGACCTTTACCCCTGAATCAAGCGAAAGTGAGGTACACGTATGTTACTCAAGATCGTTCTCCTGGTCGCCTTTATTGCCGTGACCGTCGGCATCGGCATCTATGCGCGCAAGAGCGCAACCGATGTCAACGGCTTCGTGCTCGCCGGCCGCTCCGTCGGTCCCTGGCTCACCGCCTTTGCCTATGGCACTTCCTACTTCTCCGCTGTTATCTTCGTCGGCTATGCCGGACAGTTCGGCTGGCGCTACGGCGTCTCCTCCACCTGGGTGGGGCTTGGCAATGCCTTCCTCGGAAGCCTCCTTGCCTGGGTTGTGCTCGGACGCAGAACCCGCCTGATGACCCAGTCGCTGGGATCCCGCACCATGCCCGACTTCTTCGGTCTGCGCTTTAAGGATAAGAACCTGAAGCTGGTGGCCTCCGTCATCACCTTCATCTTCCTCATCCCCTATACCGCCTCCCTCTTCAATGGCCTCTCCCGCCTCTTCAACATGGCCTTCCCCGGTGTGCCCTATGAGGTCTGCGTTATCGCCATGGCCATTCTCACCGGCATCTACGTCATCGCGGGCGGCTACATGGCCACCGCCATCAACGACTTTATCCAGGGCATTATCATGATCATCGGCATTGTCGCAGTCGTCCTTGCTGTCCTCAATGTCCACGGCGGTTTCGTCAATTCCCTCGTTGAGCTCGCGCAGCTGGAGACCACCGCTTCCAACGGAGCCAACATGCCCGGCGCCTACATCTCCTTCTTCGGTCCCGAACCCCTCATGCTCCTGGGTGTTGTCCTCCTGACCTCCCTGGGCACCTGGGGCCTCCCGCAGATGGTCGGCAAGTTCTATGCCATCCGTGACGAGGACGCCGTGCGCAAGGGAACCATCATCTCCACCATCTTCGCCGTCATCGTGGCCGGCGGCTGCTACTTCCTGGGCGGCTTTGGACGTCTGTTCATCACCGGCGACATGATCTCCGCTGCCGGCACCCCCGTGGGCGGCTATGACAGCGTGGTTCCCACCATGCTCTCCTTCCTGCCGGATGCCCTCATCGCCGTCGTGCTGATTCTGGTGCTCTCCGCCTCCATGTCTACCCTCTCCTCCCTGGTTCTGACCTCCAGCTCCACCATGACGCTGGACTTCATCGGCCAGATCCGCAAGGATGAACTGGACGAAAAGAAGAAGCTCGTTATCCTGCGCTCCCTGGTTGCCGTGTTCATCGTGATCTCGGCCGCCATCGCCATATTGCAGTACTCCTCCTCCGTGGCCTTCATCGCCCAGCTCATGGGCGTGAGCTGGGGCGCCCTCGCAGGCTCCTTCCTGGCTCCCTTCATGTATGGCCTCTACTGGAAGAAGACCACCAAGGCTTCCGTGTGGGCCAGCTATGTGTTCGGTGTGGGCGTCACTATCTTTGAGCTCGTTGTGCTCACCACCGGCAAGACCTTCACCTCGCCCTTCATGGCCTACTTCTTCGCTTCGCCCATCAATGCAGGCGTGCTCGCCATGGTCGGCGGCCTGATCATCGTTCCGATCGTCTCCCTCCTCACGCCCAAGATGAGCAGCAAGGATGTCGATCCCATGTTCACCTGCTATGACACCAAGGTCAGCGTGCGCGCTGCAGAAAACCTTGCCAAGTAATCATCGAAAAAAATGCGGAAACGGGGCGCAGATGCATGCTGCGCCCCGCTTCCCGCATCTGCATTTATGGAATATTCCCTATTTTCGAACCCTAAACCAGCCTAAACCAGCCTATGATGGAGGATTGCACTATGCCAGTTACCGACTTTCTGGAGCGAAACCGCAAGCTCTACGGCAACGAAGTTGCCCTCGTCGAGCTCAACCCCGAGCAGAAGGAGAACCGCCGTGTCACCTGGAAGGAATATGAACTGATTCAGCCCACCTCGGATCAGCCCTACCGCCGGGAGATCACCTGGCGCGTGTTCGATGAAAAGGCCAACCGTGTCGCAAACATGCTCCTTGACCGCGGCGTCAAGAAGGGCGAAAAGGTCGCCATTCTCATGATGAACTGTCTGGAATGGCTCCCGATCTACTTCGGCATTCTCAAGAGCGGCGCCGTCGCCGTTCCCTTCAATTTCCGCTACTCCTCCGACGAGATCCTCTACTGCGCGGAGCTCTCCGATGTGGAGATCATGTTCTTCGGACCAGAGTTCATCGGACGCATTGAGCAGATTGTGGACAATCTCAGCCGCAACCGTCTCCTCTTCTTTGTGGGCGATACCTGCCCCACCTTCGCGGAGAGCTACAACGAGAGCGTCAACAACTATCCCTCCTCTGCGCCCCTGGTGCGCCTGGAGGACGATGATGACGGCGCGATCTATTTCTCCTCCGGCACCACCGGTTTCCCCAAGGCGATTCTGCACAAGCATCGCAGCCTGATACACGCCGCGCTCGTGGAGCAGCACCATCACTCCACAGGACGTGATGACGTCTTCCTCTGCATTCCCCCGCTCTACCATACCGGCGCCAAGATGCACTGGATGGGCTCTCTCGTTGCAGGATCGCGCGCCGTCCTGCTTCGCGGCACCAAGCCCCAGTACATCCTGGATGCGGTCTCCCGCGAGCATGCCACCATCGTCTGGCTGCTTGTGCCGTGGGCACAGGATATCCTGGATGCCATAGATCGCGGGGATGTGAAGCTATCCGACTATGAGCTCGCCCAGTGGCGTCTCATGCACATCGGTGCCCAGCCCGTACCCCCGTCCCTCATCCGCCGCTGGAAGGAAGTCTTCCCGCACCATGACTACGACACCAACTATGGCCTGAGCGAATCCATCGGACCCGGCTGCGTGCATCTGGGCGTGGAAAACATCCACAAAGTCGGCGCCATCGGCATTCCCGGCTGGGGATGGAAGGCAAAGATCATCGACGAAAACGGCGAGAAGGTCAAGCAGGGTGAGGCCGGCGAGCTGTGCGTCAAGGGCGACGGCGTCATGGTATGCTATTACAAGAATCCCGAGGCGACCGAGGAGGTCCTCAAGGACGGCTGGCTTCTGACCGGTGACGTTGCCATGCAGGACGAGGACGGCTTCATCTTCCTTGTCGACCGCAAGAAGGACGTCATTGTCTCCGGTGGCGAAAACCTCTATCCCGTGCAGATCGAAGACTTCCTGCGCGCCCATCCCAAGATCAAGGACGTCGCCGTGATCGGGCTCCCCGACAAGCGTCTGGGCGAGATCGCGGGGGCGATCATCTCCATCAAAGAGGGTGAGAAGTGCACGGAAGAGGAGATCGAGACCTTCTGCCAGGGACTCCCGCGCTACAAGCGCCCGCGCAAGATCATCTTCGCCGAGGTTCCGCGCAATTCCACAGGCAAGATCGAAAAGCCGAAGCTGCGCCGCATGTATGGCATTGAGCAGCTTGTTGCCCATGAAAATGGTGTATAATACTCCTATCCCTTACCGAGGAGGATTGTCTTGAAACAGCTGATGCTGGGCAACAAGGCTGTTGCCCGAGGCTTCTACGAGGCCGGGTGCTGTGTGGTTTCCAGCTATCCGGGAACCCCCTCCACCGAGGTCACCGAGGAAGCCGTAAAGTATGACGATATCTACTGCGAATGGGCACCCAACGAGAAGGTTGCCCTGGAGGTCGCCCACGGCGCAAGCCTGGGCGGCCGCCGCGCCGCATGCTGCATGAAGCATGTGGGTCTCAACGTCGCAGCCGACCCGCTCTTCTCCATCTCCTACATCGGCACCGATACCGGTCTGGTCGTGCTCGTCGCGGATGATCCCGGCATGCATTCCTCGCAGAATGAGCAGGACTCCAGGCACTACGCCATCGCGGCCAAGCTGCCTATGCTTGAGCCCGCGGACTCCGAGGAAGCGCGCACCTTTACCAAGGAAGCCTTTGCACTCTCCGAGCGCTTCCACACCCCGGTGATTGTCCGCATGGTCATGCGCATCTGTCACTCCCAGTCGGTGGTAGACACCGAAGAGCGCATCGTGCCTCCCCTCCCCGACTACGTCAAGGACCAGAGCCGCGTCATGCTCCCCGCGCAGGCCAAGAAGGCCCATATCCGCGTGGAAGCGCGTACAAAGGACTTGATCGCCTTTGCCGAGGAAAGCCCGCCGAACCGGTGGGAACAAGGTACCGACGATGCGATGGGCTTTATCACCAGCTCCACATGCTACCAGTATGTCAAGGAGCTCTTTGGGGATACCTATCCCGTACTGAAGATCGGCATGCCCAATCCGCTGCCCGAGAAGAAGTTCCGCGACTTTGCCGCTTCGGTCAAGCGCGTCATCGTGGTGGAGGAGCTGGATCCCATCCTGGAGGATCACTGCCATAAGCTGGGCATTGCCTGCGAAGGCAAGTCCATCTTCCCCATGGTCGGCGAGTTCTCCCAGTCCCTCATCGCGCAGTGTCTGGGCCAGGCGCAGAAGGAAACCCGGGCGCTCTCCGATCCTATTCCGCCGCGCCCACCGGTCATGTGTGCCGGCTGTCCGCACCGGGGACTCTTCTATACCCTCAAGAAGAATCGCTGCATGGTCTACGGGGATATCGGATGCTATACGCTGGGCTCCTTTGCCCCGCTCAATGCCATGGACCTCAATGTCTGCATGGGCGCTTCGCTCTCGGGCATGCACGGCTTCATCAAGGCGCGCGGCGAAGAGTATGCGCATAAGACCGTGGGTGTCATCGGTGACTCCACCTTTGTGCACTCCGGCATGACCGGTCTTGCGGATATTGTCTATAATCACTCCGCGTCCACGGTCATTATCCTGGATAATTCCATCACCGGTATGACGGGGCACCAGCAGAACCCCACCACCGGCTATTCCATCAAGGGGGATCCTGCAGCCAAGATCGACCTGGAGGCCCTGTGCCATGCCATGGGCATTGAGCAGGTCACCGTTGTCGATCCCTATGATCTGGCTGCGACCGATGCCGCCGTGAAGGCAGGCCTTGCCTCGGACGAGCCCAACGTCATCATCTCACGCCGTCCCTGTGCCCTGCTCAAGAACGTCAAGCACCAGTCCCCCATCACGGTAGACACGGAAAAGTGTGTGGGCTGCAAGTCCTGCATGCAGATCGGCTGTCCTGCCATCGCCGTCATTGGGGGCAAGGCTAGGATTGACACCACGCTGTGTGTGGGCTGCGATGTCTGCACGCAGATGTGCCGCTTCTCCGCCCTCGTCCGGCCTGAAGGGAGGGACGCCTAATGGCAGTGAAGAACATTATGATC
>JAFUZB010000044.1 GCA_017476845.1 Clostridia bacterium | reverse complement strand
TGCATATAATCCAAAAAGAAGGTGACCCCAAAGGCACTGGAAATGCGAGTTCTCGAGGGAGGCGGTCGGTTCGTGAGATGTGTATTCTGTGATGCTTCAGACAGCAAGGTTGTAGATTCCCGCGCGGCAGACGGAGGGTACAGCATCCGCAGGCGCAGAGAGTGTCTGAACTGTGGTAAGCGGTTTACTACCTATGAAAATGTGGAGCAGTCCCTGATTTTTGTCGTCAAGCGCGACGGACGCAGGGAGCCCTTCAGCAAGGACAAGATCAAGAACGGTATCCGTCACGCCTGCCAGAAGCTGCCCGTATCCACGAATACCATCGAAGAGATCGCAGCCAAAGTGGAGCGCGATGCGCTCAACAGTGAAGGCGAGATTTCCACGGAGATGATCGGCGATATCGTGATGGAAGAGCTGCGCAATGTCAATGAGGTTGCGTATGTGCGCTTCGCGGCGGTCTATCGCAAGTTCACCGATCTGGACAGCTTCATGACAGAGCTGCAAAAGCTGGTCAAGGAAGGCGAGAGCGGCAAGAAAGCCAAGGCCACAGCCGAAGGAAAGTAACATAGAAAACAGACAGGGGATGCAGATGCATCCCCTGTTTCAAAGCCCCGCCATGCAGCTGCATGGCGGGGCTTTGCTGTATTAAGCTTTACCCATACGGATGGAGAGGCCTTCATCGGGCATATCGATGGTCTTGAGCACAGTCTCGACCGTGCCAAGGCTTGCGAGGGTTTCGCCGGTGATATAGTCTTCCCAGCCTTCGGGGAGAGCGCCTGTGACCTCCAGGACAATATGGTCGGTGATATTGAGGTCGGCCTGCTTTCTTGCGTCTTGCACATTGCGGAC
This sequence comes from Clostridia bacterium, assembly GCA_017476845.1. Lineage (GTDB taxonomy): Bacteria > Bacillota > Clostridia > Christensenellales > Aristaeellaceae > UBA2943. The sequence goes on along the minus strand of JAFUZB010000044.1, from coordinate 8,330 downwards.
GATATCGCGGGCGAGGCCTTCGCGCTGGAGCGCCTCATCAATGGTGAGATCCAGGGAGAGGACGATGCCCTTGCCGCTTGCGATGTGCATGCCTTCCTTGGCGGTATATTCGATGAGGATGACATCCGCATCGAAGGCTTCCTCTGCCCCGTTCAGGGTGAGGATCGCCTTTTCGCCCTCCAGGCGGAAGGCGCCGGTCTTGACAGCCTTGATGATATCGCCCTTGCGGGTGGGATACTTCTGTCCGATGACCGGGAAGCAGGGCTTGGTGACGACCTTGGCGACCTGATCGACGTTGTCCAGCAGCTCCAGCGACTTGATATTCAATTCCTCCTGAATGATCTGGCTGAAGGCGCGGATGACCTCGACCTGGGCGCTGTCATTGACGGCCACCTGCATGGCGCGCAGGGGCTGACGGTTCTTGATACGCTGCTTTTCGCGGATGGAGCGGGCGAGGGTGATGACATCCTGCACAAGCTCAACGTTTCGGAGCAGCTCTGGGTTGGCAAAGCTTTCCGGGACCACGGGCCAGGCGGCGAGGTGGACAGAGCTTTCCCCGGTCAGGTTCCTGTAGAGCTCCTCGGAGATGATGGGTGCCACCGGGGCGAAGAGCTTGAGGATAGTGACAAGGGTGTAATAGAGGGTATCGTAGGCTTGCTTCTTATCCTCACTCATGCCGCTTTCCCAGAAACGGCGGCGGCTGCGGCGGATATACCAGTTGGTGAGGCCGTCGAGCAGGGAGATGAGCGGGGTGACAAATCCATCCACCTGATAGTTGTCCATGGCGGTGCGGATAGCCTTCTCGGCCTGCTGGAGGCTGGCGAGCATCCACTGGTCGAGCTGGTTTTCCGCCTTCGGGACGGGCAGGGTGTCGGGGTGGTAGCCGTCGACATTGGCATAGGAGATAAAGAAGTTCGAGGCGTTCCACAAGGGCGCAATCAGCTGCTGATAGGCGTTCTTCAAACCGTCATCGTCGAACCGCAGATCGCCCATGAGCATGGCGTTGGACTGATAGAGGTAGAGACGGAAGCTGTCGGTGCCGAAGGTCTTCATCAGGTACATGGGATCGGTATAGTTGCGGCTGGACTTGGACAGCTTCTTGCCGTCCTTGGCCAGGAGGGTACCATGCACGATGCAGTTCTTGAAGGCAGGCCGGTCAAAGAGCGCGACGGCCATGACATGCAGGTAGTAGAACCAGCAGCGGATCTGGCCGGTATACTCGACGATAAAGTCGCAGGGGAAGTGGTTCTCGAACCATTCCTTGTTCTCAAAGGGATAGTGGAACTGGGCATAGGGCATGGAACCGGACTCGAACCAGCAGTCGAGGACCTCTGCTACACGCCGGAAGGTGCCGCCGCATTCGCAGGGGAAGGTGACCTGGTCCATGTACTGTCTATGCAGGTCGGTCAGGGTGATGCCGCTCTTTTCGTGGATCTCCGCCACCGAGCCCAGGACCTCACGCTTGCCGCAGCAGTCACACACCCACATAGGGATGGGGGTGGACCAATAGCGGTTGCGGGAGATGTTCCAGTCGCGCGCGTTCTCCAGCCAGTTGCCGAAGCGGCCGTGCTTGACGGTCTCGGGCACCCAGTTGATCTCCTCGTTGGCGGCGATGAGGCGGTCCTTGATCTTGTCGATGGAGAAGTAGAAAGCGTTCATCGCCTTGTAGATGAGCGGATTCTTGCATCTCCAGCAGTGCGGATAATTGTGCACGAGGGTGCCGTCGGCGACCGCCTTGCCGTTGCCGTAGAGGAAACGGATGATGGTCGGGTTCATCTCGATGACGTTCTTCTCCCGGCCCTCCTCAAAGAAGTCGGTGATCTCGGAGGTGAAGTGGCCTCTGGCATCGACGGGATTGACGACATCGGTGGGGATGCCGCACTTGCGGCAGGTCCAGTAGTCGTCCTCGCCGAAGGCGGGGGCGGTATGTACGATGCCTACGCCCTCCTCGCTGTCGACATAGTCGGCGGCGACGACGCGGAAGGCGCCGGAGGCGCGCATGGATTCAAAGTAGGGGAAGATGGGCTCGTATTCCTTGCCCAGAAGCTCGCTGCCCTTAGCGGTTTTGACGACCTGCGGCTCCTTGCCGAAGACGTTCGGATACTTGGAGAGGGTGGCATCGCATGCGACGAGGACGGCATCGTCCGTCTCCACATAGGCGTAGGTGAGCTGTTCGTTGACGGCCAGGGCCAGGTTGCTGGGCAGTGTCCAGGGGGTGGTGGTCCAGGCGAGGTAGTAGACGGGCTTTCCGCCGATGACTTCCTCGGGCAGGCTCTTCATGCGCACCATGATCCAACGGTCCTGCCGGGGACGGGTCGAGTCGCTCTCGCGGGTATCGGAGATGGACAGGGAGGTCTCGCAGTGCATGCAGTAGGGTGTGACACGGTAGCCCGTATAGATGAGCCCCTTGTCATAGCAGGTCTTAAAGGCCCACATCACCGACTCCATGAACGAGGGGTTCATGGTCTTGTAGGCATTGTCGTAATCGACCCAGCGGGCCATCTCGTCGACATAGTCGCGCCAGGCCTCGTTGTTGGAGGAGACGATATTGCGGCAGGCCTCGTTGAAGGCGGCGATGCCGGGATGCATGGCCGCAAAGACAGGATTGCTTGCGGACTCGGAAAGGGCTGAGGCGATGGCGGCATCCCATTTTTCGTTGGGGATGCGGTTGCCGGCCTCATCCAAGGTGGCGGAGAGGTCGGAGGCACTCTTGGCATCCAGGGACTTTTCGATAATGCTCTTGTCCCCGATGCCCAGGTCCTTCTCAGCCTGGTTCTCAATGGGCAGGCCATGGCAGTCCCAGCCCCAGACGCGGGGCACGGAGTAGCCGCGCATGGTCCAGTAGCGGGCGATCATGTCCTTGATGAAGGAGACGAGCACGGTGCCGTGGTGCGGCTTTCCGGTGGGGAAGGGAGGTCCGTCGTAGAAGACGATTTCACCGTTCGGTTTGCCCTCCAGGGAGGAGCGGAAAACGTCGTCCATCTTCCATCTCTTGATGGTGTTCTCCTGAATCACCGGGATGTCCGGCTTGACAGGAAGCTCGGTAAACTTGGCTCTTTCCAGCATGCGAATCTCCTTTGCGAATGGTTTTTCTGTCCCGGGAAAAGAAAACGCCCCAGGACGTGCCTGGGACGGAATATTCCGCGGTACCACCCAAGTTGACAGCCGTGGCTGTCCGCTCGTGGCAGATTGACTGCCCGCTCTGTAACGGGAGCATCCGGGGGAGACTACTTCTGTTCGCATCCCCGCGCTCCGGGGTGATCCATACAGGCTTTTCCCCGCCGGGCTCGCACTCTCCCCGGCTCGCTTCGGTTTCCGGCCTGCACCGTCCCCATCCTTGCGCAGGGCCTATCATAACACGGAATCGAAAAACAGGCAAGCAAAGATTGACAGTGCTCCAAAAACGGCTACAATAGAGAGTGAGTGGCAAATCGAAATCGAATAGGAACAGGCAGGGCGGCCCCGGGAGGGCTGTTTCCTGCTGCAGTGGAAAAGAAGGCAGAGCATGACCAGTGCAGGGTATATTCTGGCGTTTCGCGAGCGCTACCACCTCTCGCGTTATCTTCTTGCGAACTACCTCGGCTGCGCGCCGAGCCTGATCGCTCGCATCGAGGAGGGCATGGAGCCGAGCGGCGAGTGGTGGGAGAAGTTCCGGGAGGTGGAGGCGGCCTACAACGCGGAGAAAAGCCGGCAGGAATTCGGGACAGATGCGTGCACGGAGCTGGAGCCGCTCTTGGAAATGCGCCTGGGGCGCGCGAGTGATGCGGAGGACGGGGATGAGGGTCAGACGAAGAGGGGCGAGCACCTCGGGCGTATCCGCTGAGCGTACCGGATCCGGCCCGGCATGAAATCGTGGAGGACACAGTCTGAAAGGACAGGGTAAAAAGTGGGAAAGCGGAGATTCCGCTTTCCCACTTTATCGTTTAGACGGTCCTGAAGGCGTAGATGGTGGTGGTATCGTACTTTTCGCCGGGGCGCAGCACGGTGGTACCCGGGAACTGCGGATGGTTCGGATCATCCGGGCAGTGCTGGGTCTCCAGGCAGAATCCGCAGAACTTTTCGTAGTGCGCACCGCCCTTTCCGCCCGTCAGATCGGTAGTGCAGGCGGTATAGAGCTGGACGGCGGGCTGGTCGGAGATGACGAGCATCTGTCTGCCGCTCGCGTCGTCGGTGGCGGTGGCGACCAGGCCGACGCTTTCGCCCTTGCGCAGGACGAAGTTATGGTCATAGCCGCCGGCCGGGATCATCTGCGGGCAATCCTGCATGCGGGCAAGGCCATCGCCCAGGGTAAAGGTGCCGTTCATATCCAGGGGCGTCCCGGCCACGGGCATATAGGTGCCCAGCGGGATCAAGCCGCTGTCCACGGGGGTGATGACATCCGCTTCGATGCGGATGCGCTGGCCGCAGATATTGCCGCTGTCATGGCCGGCCAGGTTAAAGTAGGTATGGTTGGTCATATTGCACAGCGTGGGCTTGTCGGTGACGGCCTCATAGCGGATGGAGAGGTTATTGTCCCTGTCCCAGCTGTAGGTGACATGCACATCGAGATTGCCCGGATAGTTCTCCTCGCCGTCGGGGCTGAGATAGTGGAAGATGAGACTGTCGATGTTCTCCTCCTCCCGCACCTCGACATCCCAGAGTTTATGGCTCAGGCCCTCGGGGCCGCCGTGCAGGTGGTTTTTGCCGTTGTTGAGGTTGAGCTGATAGGTCACCCCGTCCAGGGTGAAGCGGCCCGCGGCGATGCGGTTGCCGTAGCGGCCGATGGTATCGCCCATGCTGCCGTGGGACTGCAGGTACTTGTCCAGGGTGTCAAAGCCCAGGGCGACATCCGCCAGTTTGCCCTCGCGGTCAGGCACGCAGATGGAGGTGACGATGGCGCCGTAGTTGGTCATGGAGATGGAGGCGCCGGAAGCATTGGTGAGGGTAAAGAGAAAGACTTCGCGTCCGTCTGGCATGAAGCCGTAGGACTTTTTCGTAATGGCCATGGGAATCGTTCCTTTCTTAAGTTGGTCTGTGTTCATTGTAATGTCCTGTTCGCGTCTGTCAAGGAGAAGGTCGGGAAAAGGGCGTGCAAAATGTGCCCTTGAGGCGCTGCGCTTGCAATATAGCGGCCTTTGCCGTACCATGGCGATACACTCGAGGAGGTGAGCGGATGACCAAGGCGGAGGTCCTGAAGACCTATTTCGGGTTCGATGCGTTTCGGCCGGGCCAGGAGGAGATCGTGGACCGGATCATGGAGGGACAGGACGTCCTGGGCATCATGCCCACCGGCGGCGGGAAATCGCTGTGCTTTCAGGTGCCAGCGCTCCTTCTGGAGGGCGTGACACTCGTGATTTCCCCGCTCATCTCCCTCATGCGCGACCAGGTGCTGGCGCTGCATGCCGCCGGGGTGAGTGCGGCCTACATCAATTCCAGCATGACAGAGTCGGAGATCACCTTCACTGCGGTGCGCGCGATGAGCGGGCGGTACAAGCTGATCTACGTTGCCCCCGAGCGCGTCTTCTCCAAGAGCTTTCAGCAGATGCTCTCTCGCATCCATGTGGCCATGGTAGCCATCGACGAGGCCCACTGTGTCTCGCAGTGGGGACACGCCTTCCGTCCGGAATACGGACAACTGGAGTCGTTTATCCGCTCCCTTCCCGAGCGCCCGCGCGTATGTGCGTTCACGGCCACGGCGACCGAGGAGGTCAGACGCGATATAGTGGAGCTGTTGGGACTCAAGTCACCCTTTGTGCGCGTGGCAGGATTTGACCGGCCCAATCTTTTCTTTGAGGTCATCGAGCCGCAGAACCGCGATGACGCCCTCCTGCGCATCTGCGAGCATTTCCGCGGGCAGAGCGGCATTGTGTATGCCATGACGCGCGAGCAAACCCGGACGATCTGCCGCATGCTCGAGAGGCACGGGTTTGCAGCCACGCTGTATCATGGAGGACTCGAGAGCGAGGCGAAGGAGCGCAACCAGGAGGACTTTCAGTTTGACAGAAAGACCATCATGGTGTCGACGACAGCCTTTGGCATGGGGATTGACAAGGCGAATATCCGCTTTGTCGTCCACTATTCCCTTCCGCTCTCCTTGGAAACCTACTACCAGGAGGCGGGGCGCGCAGGGAGGGACGGCATGGAGGCGACATGCATTCTCCTCTATTCGCCCAAGGATATCCGGGAAGGGCTTAGGCTCATCTATCACAGCTACTTCCCAAAAGATATGCCCGAGCACATCAAGGAATATCACCTGGAGCTGGACCGGCAGCGGCTGAGACACATGGACGCGTTTGCAAAGTCCACAACCTGTCTTCGGAAGGGTATCCTCACCTATTTCGGGGACAAGGCGGAGGAGACGTGCCAGGGGTGCTGTGTGTGCATGGGAAAGCGCTTTGCATTCATCCCCCAGGTGGGGGATCCGCCTAAGATCGAGGAAGAAGCGGCAGGGAATGCTGAGAAAAAGGTGTCGGTGCAGGCGCTAGAGAAGGCGCAGATACTGCTGGAAGCCCTGATGTGGGAGCGGGAAAAGATGGCTGAGGAGGAAAAGGTTCCGTCCTACATCATCTGTACCGATGCCGCCCTGTATGAGATGACGCAGAGGAAGCCCGCGGATCTGGAGGCGATGGCGGCCATCCAGGGCATGGGAAAGAAACGGGCGAAGGCCTACGGGAGCCGGTTTCTTCTGGTCATCGATGCTCTTCGTGCAGGGGGAAGACGGAAGCGGACACCGGACAGTCCCTGGTCTGCGTGGGAAGCCGAGCTGCTGCAGAAGATGTACAGGGAAGGCTGTAGCCTGCACGAGATCTGCGACAAGCTCGGGCGGACGACACGCGAGGTCCTGCGCATGATCGCCACGCAGGGAAAATAAGGAAACGGCTGTGCAGTGGCACAGCCGTTTCCTTATGGTTCATTCTCTGCCCGGGACAAGCGGGGTGAGGTCAGTGGCCTGCATCTGCGCCCGGACGCACAGCTCTGCGGCCTTGAAGGCATGGGCCTGCGTCATGGCGTGCTCGGTGCGGTTAAGGCAATCGAGGATCAGTTCGCCGAAGAAGGGATAGCCGGTGACGCCGGTGGCGTCCACATACTTTTCGCCCTCGCCGTTGACGAGGAAGACATGGTTTCCACCGTCGCCGGGCGCGGCGAGGTTAATATACTTACGGATCTCGATGAAGCCCTCGGTCCCGAGGATGAGGGTGCGGCCGTCGCCCCAGGTGCGCAAGCCGTCGGGGGTAAACCAGTCCACGCGGAAGTAGTTGGTCGTCCCGTTTTTCCCTGTGATGGTGCAGTCGCCGAAGTCATCCAGCCCTGGGTGGGCGGCATTGTGATAGTTGGCGATGCGGCTGGAGACAACCGTCGCGTCCTCCTCACCGGCAAAGTGCAGGTACTGCTCGATCTGGTGGCTGCCGATATCGCAGAGGATGCCGCCGTACTGCTTTTTGACAAAGAACCAGTCGGGGCGCGCGGAGAGTGAGACGCGGTGGGGGCCTACGCCCATGACCTGCACGACCTTGCCGATGAGGCCTTCATCGACCATGTAGCCCGCCAGGACGGCGCCCTCCACGTGCAGTCGCTCGCTATAGTAGACCATGTATTTCCTGCCGGTCTTTGCCACCATAGCCTTGGCGCTCTCCAACTGCTCCAGGGTCGTGAGCGGGGCCTTGTCGGTGAAGTAATCCTTGCCCGCCTCCATGGCCTTAAGCCCCAGGGCGCATCTCTCTGAGGTCACGGCGGCGCCTGCGATGAGGTGGGTTTCCTTGTCCGCGAGTGCCTCCGCCTCGCTCCTGGCCGCCTTGGCCTGCGGGAAGGCTTTGAGGAAGGCCTCCACCTTTTTGGGATCGGGATCCCAGACATACTTGAGTGTGCCGCCGGCCTCGGTGAGTCCGTTGCACATGCCGAAGATATGACCGTGGTCCAGGCGCACCGCAGAGAAGATGAATTCTCCGCTCTTGACCACCGGTTTGGCCTTGCCCTTGGGGGCATAGTTCATGCCGTCTGCTTTCTGCATTGTTGCTCGCTCCTTCGCGTCTTATCTGTTCGTTTTGTCAAAGCTGCCCAGGGTGATCTGGCTGTCGCCCAGCTCCATCTGGGAGACGGTTTTCTCATAGAAGTGCGGAACGCTCTTCTGGATGCCCTGCACGGTATAGAAGGGATCGTCCTTGGAAAGGGGAAGGGAGACGGCTGCCTTCAGCGCCCCGGATTTGTAGATCGCGGTGATGAGCTCGATGGTCGTCCTTCCGTCCTCGCCGGAGATGGCAGGGAGGGTATCCGTCTCCATGGCGGTGAGCACATTGTCGATCTGGCCGTCATGGCCCTCAAAGAGTACGGGCGGGAGGCTGTCTGTGAAGGCG
>JAFUZB010000043.1 GCA_017476845.1 Clostridia bacterium | reverse complement strand
GTGGGAGACATCGGCGGCCATGCCGAGCGCCTGCATGCGACGCACGACCTTCAGGCCGTACGCCGTCAGGCCTTCCTTGCTTCCGGACTTGGCAGGATGGCCGATGGCGTTTTCGTTGTTCCAGGTGAGCGCGACCATGCGGACACCTGTCTGACGGAAATCGTCGACGGTCTCCAGGCCCTTTTCAAAGACCTCGCCGCCTTCGACCGAAAGCATGAAGCTGTGTTCGCCCTCCCTGGCATCCCTGGGGTCATCCACCTGGGGAATGCCGGCATCCTCAAAGACGGAACGGGCGCTGAGCTCGCCGCGCACAATGCCGTCGACATCCCCACGGTTGCCGTCCCGCCCGGTCCACAGGGCGAAGGTCTGCAGGGTAATTCCGCCTTTTCGGAGCTTGTCCGGGTTAATCATGAGGGAGGCAAGCGGCGTGTGCCGGACGCCGAGCTCAAAGAGGGTATCGGAGTGGGTATCTGCAATGAACATATCGGGCCTCACAGTTCTTCGCCGCGCTCAATGGCAGCGATCTGGTCGATGCGGCGCTGGTGTCTTCCGCCTTCAAAGGGTTCCTCCAGCCAGGCGCGGGCGATCATCTTGGCCAGGTCCGGCCCGAGGACGCGCGCACCCATGGTGAGAATGTTGGAGTTGTTGTGACGCTTGCTGAGGGTGGCGGTGTAGACATCCGAGCAGGTGCATACCCGCGTGCCCTTCACCTTGCTGGCGGCAATCCCGATGCCTACGCCCGTTCCGCAGATGAGAATGCCGCGGTCGCACTCCCCGCTCACGACGGCGCGGGCCGCACGGCTGCCGTAGACCGGGTAATCGCAGCTTTCCTCTGTGTAGGTGCCGTAATCCTTCCACGCAAGTCCCATTTCATCAAGAAGGGATGCGATTTCCTTTTTCATGGCCAGACCTGTGTGGTCGCAGGCAAGAGCAATCATGGGATCAGCCTCCAGAAAAGTAAAGATAGGCAGCGCCGTGCGCTACGGTAAAAAGTATAGCATGCAAGGGAAAAGTGTCAAACGGTTTCCAAACGCTTAAACGTTTAAGCGTTATTTGCGCAGCGCGCAGGGGCATGCCCTGCACGTCTGCTTTAGCAGGCGGGTTCCTCCGCCGGTGGTTTGGCTTTCTCTTCTTTTTCCGCTTGGATTTTGCGGAGCTCGTCCATGCGCGCATTGAGCACGCGCATGACCTTGACGCCCTCGGAGAGGAGCTCGGGATCGAGCATCTTGGGCGCGCGCAGCACCATGGCGGGCACGGGACGGTCGACGATGGCAAGGCGCGCGTCGGTATCCCGCATGCCCTGAAGGAGCATCACCGGATCCTTGACAAAGTGACTGTCCAGCCGCATGACGAGGTTGTCGCCCTTGTGGGAAACCTGGGAGATACCCTCGCGGTTACACAGGTACCGCAGCTGGGAGACATCCAGGAGGGTATTGACCTCGTCGGGCATATCGCCGAAGCGGTCGATGAGCTCATCGATGATGTCCTCTCGGTCCGCGTCCGAGGAGAGGGCGGCTATGCGCCGGTACATCTCCATGCGCTGATGCTCGTCGGAGATGTAGGCATTGGGCAGGAAGGCGTTGACGCGAAGGTCCACACGGGTTTCCAGATCGGAGGTGCTCGTCTCGCCCTGCACCTCGCGCATGGCTTCCTCGATGAGGCGGCAGTACATTTCGTAGCCGATGGTCTCCAGGTGGCCGTGCTGCTGGGGGCCGAGGATATTGCCGGCGCCGCGGATTTCCAGGTCGCGCATGGCGATGCGGAAGCCCGAGCCGAACTCGGTGAACTCGCGGATCGCACTCAGGCGCTTCTGTGCCGCCTCCGAGAGCAGGTGGTTGGTGCGGTAGGTAAAGTAGGCATAGGCCTGCCGACTGGAGCGGCCCACACGCCCGCGCAGCTGATAGAGCTGGCTTAGGCCGAAGCGCTCGGCGTCAAAGACAATGAGGGTGTTGGCCGTGGGCACATCCAGACCGGACTCGATGATGGTGGTACACAAAAGCACATCATAGCTTCCGGCGTAGAAGTCCATCATGACGTCCTCCAAGCCGTTGGCCTTCATCTGGCCGTGGGCCAGACCGATGCGCACCTCGGGGACGAGGGCGTGCAGGCGCTCATAGAAGGTTTCGATGGACTGCACGCGGTTATACAGGAAGTAGACCTGTCCGCCTCGGGAGACCTCGCGGAGGATGACATCTCGGATGAGGACATCCGAGTACTCCACAACGTGGGTCTGCACGGGGATGCGGTCCGCGGGCGGCGACTGCAGGACGGACATGTCGCGGATACCGACCATGGACATATGCAGTGTGCGCGGGATCGGGGTCGCGGAGAGGGTCAGGACTTCCACCTGACTTTTGATGTTCTTGATGGCTTCCTTGTGGGTGACACCGAAGCGCTGCTCCTCGTCGACGATGAGCAGGCCCAGGTTTTTGAACTTGACGTCCTTGCCCAGGAGGCGGTGGGTACCCACGATGATATCGATCTGTCCGGCCTCCAGCTCCTTGAGAATGCGGGTGACATCCTTGGTGGAGCGGAAGCGGGAGAGGTATTCGATCTTGACGGGAAAGCCCGAGAAGCGCTTGACGATGGTGTTGTAGTGCTGCTGGACAAGGATCGTGGTCGGGGCGAGCATCGCCACCTGATGGTTGTCCATGACGCACTTGAAGGCCGCGCGGAGACTGACCTCGGTCTTGCCGTAGCCCACGTCGCCGCACAGCAGGCGGTCCATATTGTGGCTGGACTCCATGTCCTCGTTGATCTCGCGGACACTCTGGGCCTGGTCGGGGGTGAGCTCGTAGGGAAACTGGTCATTGAACTCACTCTGCCAGACGGTGTCGGGCGGGAAGGCATGACCGTTGTTCTGGCTGCGCTTGGCATAGAGCTCCGCCAGGGAGAAGGCCATCTTGCGCAGGCTTTCCTTGACCTTGCTCTTCTGCTTGGACCAGTCCCTGCCGCCGATGGAGTTGAGCTTGGGCGGCGCGCTGGGGTTGCCGATGTAGCGCTGGACGCGGGAGAGCTGCTCGACGGGCACATAGAGCTTGTCATGGCCCTGGTACTGGATGAGCAGGTACTCGTGCTTGGCGCCGTCGGAGTTCATCTGAATGGTGCCCTGGAAGATGCCCACGCCGTGGTCGACATGGACGACCAGGTCCCCGGGATTGAGCTCGGTGAAGGAGGCGATCTTTTCGCCTGCCCTGGCGCGGGAGCGCGAACGGTGGTAGGAGGCACCGTAGATATCGGTATCCGAGACGACCACGCATCCGGCCTCGCGGAAGAGGAAACCGTGGGAGATCGTGACGGGAAGGATGGTGATGCGATCTGGATCAATGGCAGAGACGTCCTCCAGGTCGAGGAAGACACTGTCCACCTCCAATTCCTGCAGGGAGGAGACAAGGCGCCTGCCCCTTGCGCTTCCGCCGGAGAGCAGGATCACGGAAAGCCCGTCTGCGCGCCATTTGCGGATATCCGAGGCGAGGGTGCGGATCTGGGAGTTGTAGCCCGTGAGCACGAGCTGCTCCATGCGTATGACCTCTTTGGGCTGGATGCCGCCGGTGCCGCGGGTGAGGTCGGAGACAAGGATCCGGGTAAGATCCGAGAGCTTTTCGGAAATAGTATCCCAGGGGAGATACAGGTCGCTCTGCTCCTGCACGGCTTCGCCGCGCTCCATGGCATTGGAGAGAGATTCGGAAAAGCCTGCTGCGCGCTCCTTGCATCGATCACGCAGACCGTCTGGCTCGCACAGGAGCACCAGGTCCGGCTGGAACCAGTCGGTGACGGTATAGACCGTATCCAAAAGGACGGGGGTCCAGGCGCGGATACGGCGGAAGGGAATGGCGCTGGCGACAAGGTCCGCATCGGAGAGGAGGGCGGACTTTCTGCGCTCAAGCTCCGTCGCCTGGGTGACGGACCAGTTCTTTTCCTGGATTTTTGGGGCTACCTCGTTGTCAAAGAAGCTCGGGAGCTCATCGTCATCGTCGGGCAGCGGGGGGAGATCATCAAAGAGGAGCGGAGCCTGGGTCTCCTCGTTGTCACTTTGGATGGCACCCAGGGCTTCGCGCATGCGCGCGGCCGCCTGGGGAGAAGTGGCTGCGTCCAGGACAATCTCACAGGCCGGGGGCAGCACGCAGCTGTTGATTCTCTCCAGGCTCCGCTGTGTCATGGCGTCAAAGGAGCGAATGGAATCGACGATATCATCGAAGAATTCGATACGTACGGCGCTGCTCTCCGAGGGCGGATAGACGTCCAGAACCGAGCCGCGAAGGGCGCACTGCCCCTTGCCCTCCACGAGCCCCACGCGCTCATAGCCCGTATGCACAAGGTGGGTGATGAGGGCCTGGGGATCATAGCGGTCGTCAATGGAGAGCGTGACCGTATCTTTGGCAAAAAGTGCCGGCGAGCCCATACGCTGCATCATGGCATCCATGGAGGTGGAAAGGACGGCCACGTTATCGCGCATCAAGCGGGAGAGGGTTTCAAGCCTTCGCCAGGCGGTCTCCTGGCTGGAGACGCCGCGGGTGAGATCAATCTCGCCCCCGGGCAGGAAGGCGGTGGGCAGGGAGGCAAGTGCCGAGGAATCCTCGGCAGTTCGTCCGGCCTTCAGGTCATTTTGCGAGATGACCAGGATACGTTTCCCTGTCTTTTCGGCAAGCCATGACGCGACAAAAGCGGCCTGTCCATCTGGAAGGCCGGTGAGTGCGATCGTAGTTTTCTGGGATGCGGCTTTCTCCAGCGCATCCAGGGAGGGTGCGGAAAAAAACCTGAGAAGTGGAGACTGCATGATGTTTCCTTTCGGGTTATGGATTGCGGTTACACAGCTGCATGGCATGCTCGCTGCCCTTGCGGACAAAGTCCAGTGCACAGGCGGCAGCGCGGTCAAAGGCCTGCTGGAGTGCTTCGAGCTCTTCCTTGGAGCGCGGGGTGCCCAGCACCCAGTCGACCAGGTCCCAGCCCTCGGGCTGCGCACCGACACCGATGCGGATACGGGGGAAATTGCCCTGGGGAAGGACGGTCTGAATGGAGCGCATGCCGTTGTGGGTCCCGCTGGAGCCGGCCTTGCGCATGCGGGTCTTCCCGATGGGAAGATCTATGTCATCGTAGATGACGAGGAGATGATCGCTCGGGCATTTGTACCAGTGCAGCAGCTCGGCAATGCACTCGCCGGAGCTGTTCATGAAGGTCTGCGGTTTGCACAGGACAATCCGACGGTCGCCGTCTGGGATTTCATAGATCATGCCGCGCAGCTTTTCTTTGGGCATGGGCGCATTGAGCTCGCGAACGAGGCGGTCAATGACGGCAAAACCGCAGTTGTGGCGCGTACCGGCATATTTGCTGCCGGGATTGCCAAGGCCCACGATGAGAAAGGTTTCTTTATCCATAGAAGTGTTGTGTGCGTTTCCGGTGATCCCGGAGAAAAAGCGCTTGAGCGCGTGCGTGAAAGACATATGTGAAAGATATATCACAGGTTTTCCGTCAGCCAGGGCGCAGGGGAGACAAAGGCGGTTTCGGTGTCGTCATCCAGATGCTGGATATCCAGGACCATGAGGGACTTTTCACCGGTGATGCGCTTGTGGGTGGGGGTGGCTGTCTCCATGACAAAGGCCTCGCCGACCACCTGAATGCTGAACTCGCGCATGAGATCCTCCATGCCCTTGGCCGTTCCGCCGCCCTTGAGGAAGTCGTCGACGATCAGGCAGGTCTGGCCCTCCTGCACGGCGCGGCGGGAGAGGGACATGGTCTGGATGGAACCGGAGGAGCCGGAGACATAGTTGATATTGACGGCAGAGCCTTCATAGACCTTGGAGGAATGCCTGGCAATGACAAGCGGCACACCCAATGCACCGGCTGTGGTCAGCGCGACCGGGATCCCCTTGGTTTCCATGGTCAGAACAAAGTCCGGGGCCGTGTCATAGAAGGCGCTGGCGATGATTTCCCCCATCCTTTTGGTGATGACAGGGTGAGAGAGGATATCACTCAGATATAGGAAGCCGCCCGGGAGAATGCGGTCGGTGCCGCTCAGCTCATTGGAGAGCTCAGAGATATAGGCAGCAGCCTGCTCCGGGGGAATCTTGGTGCGATACATGACACCGCCGGCAGCGCCGGTGATGGTCTTGATTTCGCCCAGACCGAAGGTTTCAGCGACACCGCGGAGGATGTCGATATCTTCGCTCATGGTGGATTTGGCCGTGGAAAAACGGTCGCAAAAAGAGGAGAGGGTAAAGAGCTGGTTAGGTGAATCGGACAGAATCTTCATCATCGCGCTCATGCGTTCGTTACGGCGGATTTTTTCCACGTGCTATCGCTCCATTCTGTCTACCTTTTCACAGGCCGACTTGACGGATTATAGCATAAAAGTGCGAATGATGGAATGAGAAAAACGAAAAAATGTTCGGGATTTTTATTCGGTAAAGATTGGGGTCAGCGTCCGGAGGCAGGCTGCAGACCGTTGGACAAGAGGGCTTCCACGGCCTCGTGGAGCATCTCCTTCATATCGGGCCAGGTATGCGCATAGTGCTGGGCAAGCTGGCGGTCCGCAATGGAGAGGATCAGTGTGAAGGTAGGGTCCTCCGGACGGTCAGAGAGATAGAGCGTCCATTCCTCGCCCTCGGCGTGGGTGAGCGATGTTCCGGGCGGAAGCACGGAAAGATCGTCCGCCGTTTGCTCCGGGCGAAATCCCTTGGCGAGGGTCTCTGAGATGAAGGCGTAGATCAGCGAAGCCGATCCGTGCCACCGCTCCTCCAGGCAGGTGTAATGCCTTGCCACCTTCAGATGGATATCCAGCAGGAGGAGCTCTTTTTCCAGCAGCTGCAGACGGACGCACAGTGCACCGCCCGGAAGCGTGGTTTCCCCGGCCGGCATCAGCTGCTCATTGCGAAAACGTACCTTATATTCTTTGGCACGCTCGCGCATGGAGGTGCGTTTGGACATCGGGATGATGGGGGTAAACTGCTCCAGGGTATAGCGGCCGGTCTCCGTGATGCGGTAGAGTTCGCCATACGGATGGCGATAGCTCTCCACCTGTCCCTGCACGCAAAGCTCGGAGAGATTCAGATGGAGAGCGAAGTAGTTCATGAGGTTGAGATCGGTCAGGAAGAACAAAAGCTGGGTATCGCTGACCGGCCCCAGTAGAGAGAGCGATTCGAGGAGCACGAGACGGTTTTCGGTATCGGTGATCTGCCTTTCCATGTCTGCCTCCTGTGGTCACAAAAACCTCCCATCTGCACATGGCAGGGGAGGAAGGCTTTGTGTTGATTGAATTAGAAATGGGAAACGTTTCCCAGGAAGGATTACACGATGAAGGGCTTGATCTCTTCCATAAGCGCGTCCACCATGGCCTGGTCTACACGGTCTCCGTCGGTCACTTCAAGGGTGATCGGGCGGGAAAGATCCAGAGAAAAGATACCCAGAATGGACTTGGCGTCCACTACATGGCGGCCTGCACGCAGGTCCATATCAAAATCATACTTGTTTACAGTATTGACGAAGGTCTTGACATTCTCAGCCAGGCTGAGCTTGATTTCTACTTTACGCATGTTGCATCCTCCTCGGTGCAGGGGTCGAAAACTCTTTCTTGGGGTACAGGTCCATTATAGGGAAACGTGCCAAAATTGCAAGGGACATGCGGAATGATCTGGGATCCATCATTTTCATCCAATGCTTGTCATGGCTTCCATGAGGCTTATTTCATCCACCGTCCTCGATGCAGACAGCGTTCCTGCAGGATCAGAACTTATGGGGATGGACTTTAGGGAACACACAAAAACGCAGCCTTCACGGTATGCACGACATACCCCTCTCTATGTTCTGCAGCACCGCCGAAAGTGATAATCGTCAGACCATTTTGATGTGCTACATTGCGTGCAAACACTTTTCGATATAACAATCTACATGTCGCGGTCAAGAAACTCGTTGAGAACTCCAACCTGGTGTAGTTGAATATCTACCGATACAACAAAATAGTACAGCCCCAAAAAGAATTAAAACCCGGCATCGCGTGATGCCTGGGTTTTAATGTCTTCAATTTGCTGAAACAATGCCCATTATCTGTGCAAAATCAGCATGGTCACGCATGAGTCCTATCAACCTTCGTGCAGCACCATCTGGTTTAGATCGTCCCCCTTCCCAGGCCTCTACTGATTTTTGCGATACTCCAATACAAGCAGCAAAAGTTTTCTGGGTCATCTTCGCTGAAGTCCTTACGTACTTAATCTGTTCCGGGGAAAAGGATTCTACTTCCTTGATTGTTCGTGTGTGTCTGACAATACCAGTTTCCTTCCCCTGTGCGGCATCCATTAGTTCATTCAGGGAGGCCATGATGTCTTCATATGCCTGGGACATTCTATTTACCCCCTTCATCCTTAGTGTTGTAGTATGGCTCAATAGCAGAAATCAGTTTCTTAATTGCATTCTTCTCGCCTTGTGTCAATGATCCCTTGTCTGCTTTTGCATAAGCTGCAAGGCCACCTATTTTTTCCCCAACTTCAAAATCTACATAAATCACTCTGGCAGAGCCGCTTTTGCCACGATTTTCAAAAGCAAATCGGAATTTTCTGGCACCACCTGTCCCCTTAATGACGTCCCCTGCCTTTGGATCATTCAGCAAAGCATTTTCGAGGAGAACAAGGTCATCTGCATCAAAGCCGCACTAATTCCAGCCAGAAATAAAGGCTGTCGTCCATACAAATTCTCGTGTGATTGGTCTACTCCTTACCCTTAATTTAAGGGTACAATGATATTTACTCAAATTCCCATTGCTTGTCAACCCTTTAAGTACACATGTCAATCTGGGAAGTTGAGGAAAACTTTAATACCGGTATGCCGTGAAGCCTTGCACTGTGCAGGAATACAGTTGGATGAGCACGGAGCTATCACCGATTGCTCGGCCTTGAAAGAATGCACCATGTCATTTTCATTCGGGTTTAAGATCGTATCCATATTGGGGTACAGATCATCATCAAATATGCAACACAGACTCCGTAAATATTAGGTAATAGGTTAAGCTGTAAATCGATTAGTAAGTGTGGCTGTTGAGTTTCGCGATATCAAGGGATATATCGACACCCATCTCACTCATCATATCCGCATTCTTCTTTACCGTTACAGCGGC
>JAFUZB010000042.1 GCA_017476845.1 Clostridia bacterium | reverse complement strand
GTCATCAGTTTGGCATATGCGACATCATAGTTTTCCGATTCCGCATCTTTGAACGAAATGAACAAGACCGGATACTGATTCATCCATTCCCGGCAAAAATCTTCATGTTCCGATATGGCTAGCCCTTCGAAAAGAGGCCCACTCTCCTTGCATATGTTGAAGAAGTTCTCCATCATACTCATCATGAGTGTTTTCCCAAACCTACGGGGCCTGGTAAAGAGCGTAACTTGGTTATCTGTGTCGTGAACGAGTTCATAAATCAGTTCTGTCTTGTCCACATAGTAATTTCCCGATTCTCTGAGTGCCGCAAAATCCGATTTGCCGACACCTACCGTAAACTCCATGTACAGGCCTCCTTTCAGCAGACTGGATGTAGCTGTACTTTGTTTTCTTAACTCGCATGCAGAGAGAATGCGAAGGTGAAAAACCAAAGAACAGTGCTCGGTCCAGTACCTGCCAAGCATGTTTGTGCGCTCTGGTGGACACACGCTTTTTTAATACGGCGGAAGCTGGTTTGTCAACACCCAAACAGTCGACAGACCCAATGATATTCACGGATTTTGGCTCGTGAACACTATGCGACTGTAATGCCAATATGCGTGTGTGTCCATGTTTGATTCGAATTTAAGGCTACGCATCATGTGCCTATGACATCCACAACATCGCTTTTCATCCCGCCGAGCTTTTCTTCTCTCTTCCTCTGTGTTTACAGTTTGCTTTTTGCTCAGGACGGTATCTTCTTTAGTGCAGAACTTGATTGATCGTACAGAAGCTTGCCTTTTCGGAAAACTTCTCCCTCAACGAAAAATGAATCCAAAGAGGGACCATACTTTTCAAATCTCGAAAGGGTACCTACAACAATATCCACAGGGCGATTCTGGATATTTCGGATTGCTCTTTGTGCGAGGCTTCTTGTTTCCCAGGTGTCCGATTCATCATTGACAACGATGTAAAAATCATAATCACTGTCATCCGTGTAAGTCCCATCAGCAAAGGAGCCGAACAAGAAGATTTTCAGTGGCGAAATGCGCTCAACAAGACAATGCGTGATTTGCTCAATGTTCTTCACGGATGCTATGTCTTTCACTTGATCCAAACCTGTCATTCGAGCCCATCCTATCTTCTGCATTCAAACAAGCGAACTCATCACGCCTATCTTGAATTCTATCGTAAAGCCTGATGCCTGGAAAGGCAAGGATTCCCGCCTGTACAAAATCCAAAGAGACCACACAGAGGAAGATGATCGGTACGGTCGCTTGGAATCCACTGCTTTACGATCATCGTCATAGGGTTTGGGGATGAAACTTCGATGGGTCTTTCTTCCGGATATGGCCGATGCGGCAGCGAAGAGATAGAAGCTGCCGTGATTTCAAGCGGTTTTAACGCTTCTCTTTCACAACTGCGTTCGCAGACGCAGCGTCTTCACATACACCGCCCTCGGAAACGGAACACTGGTTCATGCGCTGGGCAACCCAGTCAAGAATGATTTCCTCGGGAGCGGTTTCCTCTGTGCCTTCATCCCCAAGATAGGTGGTGGCGAGATAGTCGGCAAGTGACGGCATGAAACCACATTCCTTTCCAAAGCGAAGCACGGGAAGAAGACGGCGTTGAAGGCTCGATTACCATGTCTTCTCCAATCTGCGAAGAAGCGAGAGGGTGTAGGTGTTCAATGGGGTCAGATCCATAGGCTTTTCATAGGGAAGCGAATAGGTGAAATCACCGGCGAATTGTAATTGGCGGGAAATGAGCTCCTGAATTACCGGCAGATGGGGCGATTCCTCGCCCTCCACGGCCGCCTTTTTACGCTCAAGGAGATCGTGTACAGCACACATTTCCTCGTCTGTAAAGTCATTGGCTTCCTTGAGCAGCGTGTCAAAGGGAACGGGAGGCGGCATGCGGTTGGCCTCAATATAACGAACGCACAGAAGGGGGCGCAGGGCGTAGAAGTACTTTTTGTACTTCACTGTGTCACCGCGCAGGTGCTTGAGGTAGGTGGAGAGGGCAATTCCGCGATAGTGGCGGGCAGATGCGCTCACGGAAAAGTACGGGACGGTGTGCTCCATGATCTCGGAGAAGGTTTCTGTCGTAAGGTAGACGATGGGAGAGCCGGCCCACTCAAAGAGGGTAGAGTTCCCGGTGGCAGTCAGACGCAGCGCCTTGCGCAGGTCCCAGCCGTTGATGTCCAGCGTTTCATCCAGCTTCCATTCAATCGTGTCAGGCGGCGCGTCCAGGCGCAGGTAGTCATCTGTACGGCGTACATAGACGAATCGGACATCGTAGTCACTGTCCGGGGAGGCAAAGCCCCAGGCACGGCTTCCGGACTCGGCGGCATACAGGATGTGCACATCGTGTTGGTGCTCTACGGCCTGCAGCTCCTGCAGGATAACATCTTGCATACTCATGCGTATTCCTCCTCAATGGCTTTGCGGTGGACCCGCTCTACGAACTGTCCGATCTTCTCCTTGTCCGGCGCATCCGGGAGCTTGGTTTGCCTTGCAGCCTCATGGAATCGCGTCTCCCAAGCATCAATGAGCGCATAGAATTCTGGGGAGAAGGTTCCGTCCGTGCGCAGGTATTCCCCGTTTCTGACAGCAAGCAAGGTGGGAAGGTCCTCTGTGCGGCAGGTGATGATCTCCTCCTTCTCCAGAATGTCGGTGGCTGTCATAAGTAACCGGAGAAGATGCATGGCGTGCTTGCACAGATGGTTTTCGTCCTTCTTGTGGTTGCGGTGCCCGATTTTGTCGTAATCGCGCACGACATGGTGCATGGTCTCCAGCATGGCGCTGAAATCACGCAGCGGGAGATGGGTGTAGTCTGTGTCCACAAAGATCTCGGTCTCCAGCCCTTCGGTGACAGCCCGGTCGATGTAGAGCCGCATGCTGCCGCTTTGCACCCTTTCGTTTCGCGAACGAAAATCCTCCAGGGATCGCTCCACGGAGTTTCGGATATGCTCTTCGCGCTTAGACTGCGAAAGTGCGTCCCGCGCGACGGCATTCTGCAGTCTGCGCAGCTGCTGGGCGGCATAGCCCCCGAAGGAGGGGATGCACCGCTTGGAGAGAAAGAGGTGCTGGTTGCGCAGCAGCTCTTCGCCGAGCGGAGATAGGATCAGATATCTGTCCCTTGGCAGGCCGAGGATCTCGCAGCAGTTGGGATTGCACTCCATGAGCAGATCCACGAATTTGCGGAAGGCGAAGAGCACCGTGTCCGTTCCTTGGTCCACATATTGCTCGAAGGTGCTGAGGCCGAGAAGGTCCGAGGGAAGGGGCAATGTGATGCCGCGAAGGTCGATGTCGCTGCCCTCCCTGTAGGTGCCGTAGCCGTAGCTTCCGGAGAGGGCGAGCAGGATGATGCGGTTGCCCAGACGCGGGTGCGTATGGAGAAAGCTGTACTCGGGCGCGCTAAGGAGCGCGTCAAAATCCGGTAGCATCTGGCAAACCTCCTCTATGGGTGGGATTTTTTCTCGATCTGGTTGACCTGCGGCCGAAGCGTGATATCGCGGATGACGGTGCCCTCCGGCTGCGTGAGGGCAAAGCGGACGCTTTCCGCGACCGCCTCCGGCGTGAGGTGGGCGAGCATGTCACTTCCCGGGACAAAGTCCGCGTTTCGGTAGAGCGCAGTGTCCGTCAGATCGGGCTGGATGGTGACCACCCGAAGGCCATACTTGCGGTTTTCTGCAAACAGGCTCTCCGCGAAGGCGGACAGGGCAGCCTTGGTGGCGCCGTAGGCTGCGCCCCGGGGACTGGGGAAGATAGCAGTGACGGAGGATATGAAGATAAGGGTTCCTTTTTGGGCCTTCAGCGTGCGCAGCAGATGCTGCTTGAGCACCATAGGAGCACGTATATTGACATCCACCATCTCCGTGATCTTATCCAGGCTCAGCTCTTCGTGCATTCCGTAGTAGGCGCAGCCGGCGCTGTGAATGAGCGCGGAGAGGGGGACGTCGATGGCGCCCGTCAGCTGAAGGAGTTTTTTGGTATCGCGAATGTCGCACACCAGGGGATGAAACCGGGCGTTCTCCGGCAAGTCTGTCACAACACTAAAGTCTCTCCCGATACCGAAGACCTCATAGCCTTCCCTAAGGAGCATGCGGGAGACGGCCAGGCCGATCCCAGAGGAGGCTCCGGTGACCAGAGCGTAGGGCATGTCAGTTTTCCTCCCAGCGAAAGATTTTGTCGGGACCCGCGAAGGCGGAGAGCGCATCGCAGAGGGCATCCTCCATCTCCCGCGAGAG
>JAFUZB010000041.1 GCA_017476845.1 Clostridia bacterium | reverse complement strand
TCTTCCGCAATCCGACCATGTACTCCACCTTCATGCTCTGGCTGCTCTCCGAGCTCTACGAGCGCCTACCCGAGGCCGGCGACCTGGAAAAGCCGCGCATGGTCTTCTTCTTTGACGAAACACACCTGCTCTTCAACGGCTGCTCCAAGTCCCTGCTGGAAAAGATCGAACAGGTGGTCCGTCTCATCCGCTCCAAGGGTGTCGGCATCTTCTTTGTCTCCCAGGCGCCCACCGATATCCCCATGACCATCCTCGGCCAGCTCGGCAACCGCATCCAGCATGCCCTGCGCGCCTATACGCCTCTGGACCAGAAGGCCGTGAAGGTGGCCGCACAGACCTTCCGCGCCAATCCCACCTTTGACACCGAGGAGGCCATCCAGACGCTGCAGACCGGCGAAGCCCTCATCTCCTTCCTGGACAAGAAGGGTGCACCGGCCATCGTGGAGCGCGCCACCATCCTCCCGCCGCAGTCCTTTATCGGGGCTATCGACGACGGGCTCCGGCAGACCTGTATTGAGACCAGCCCCTTCTACGGCATTTACGAACAGGTGATCGACCGCGTGTCCGCCTACGAGATGCTGGAAACTGACATGTCCGCCTCCCTCGCCTCCGAGCTTGGCGAGCTTCCGGACCTGGTCTACAACCCCGATGCCGAGAGCGTGACCTACGAGGCGGAGGAAACCCCGAGCCTGGTCTATGCACCCCAGCCTGTCGCCGCGTCCGCACCCGTGGAAGCCCCCGCAAGCGCTGTGCCCGCCACGCCCGTGACGCCCACCAAGCCCCAGGGCTTCATGATCTACGATCCCGCAACGGGCGGCTATGTCAAGCAGCCCATCCCCACCATGACGGTGAATCCCGAGTTTGAAGCGCCCGTCAAGCCCGCCGCCGCCCCCGTACTTCAGGTCGAGGAGCCCGCTGCTGAGCCCGAGGTCACCGAGATGCCCGTGCTCATCTTTGACGCCGCCTCCGGCCAGTATGTGCAGAAGCTCATGAAGGTGCAGCGCGATCCGGCTACCGGCACCGTTACCCCCATCCAGCCCGCCACCGCAGCGCCCGTCGATCCCAAGGCCGCGGCCGCCGCTGAGAAGGAAGCCGAAAAGCAGCGCAAGGCTGCCGAGAAAGAAGAAAAGGAACGCCTGGCTGAGGAGCGCAGAAAGCGCGCGGACGAGCTTCGCGAAGAGCGCGCCGAGCGTGCGCGCAAGAATGACTCCGTCATCGGACGCATTCAGAATACCGCTATCTCCACCGCGACCCGTGAGGTCACCCGTTCCATCACCCGCGGTGTGCTCGGCGGCATCTCCGGTATCTTCGGCACCACAAGCAAGAAGAAGTAAGCGGCCGCACAATTTCCCCTTGCATTGCCCCATGGCCTGCGCTATAATCCCGCCTGTAACAGGCCCCTTGAAGGGAAAGGTTACGGCACGGGTATCTGAAGCGACCTGCCGGATGGTGCGAGGCAGGGATATCGGCTGTGATTTCCATCCCGGAGGGTGCAGGCGAGGAGTCTGCGGGGTGTGCCCCATACAGCACGTGAAGGTCCCATACTATTTGGGACGAACTGGGTTGGTACCGCGAGTGTCTCTCGCCCCAAGGTAAGGGGCGGGAGACCTTTTGGTATAGGCATGCAGACTAAAGGAGGAAGAGAGACATGCTAGACATTGCACTTCTGCGCAATGATCCCGACAAAGTCCGGGAGAACATTCGCAAGAAATTCCAAGATCAGAAGCTTCCGCTGGTGGACGAGGTGATCGCCTTTGACCGCGCCTACCGCGATGCACAGCAGCAGGCCGACAGCCTGCGCAATCAGCGCAAGACCCTCTCCAAGCAGATCGGCGGCCTCATCGGCAAGGGCCAGAAGGAAGAGGCCGAGGCCGTGAAGGCCAAGGTGGCCGAGATCGCTCAGGAGCTGGAGGACCTGGAGAAGAAGGAAGAGGAGCTCCAGGCCGAGGTCAAAAAGCGCATGATGGTCATCCCCAACATCATCGATCCCTCGGTGCCTATCGGCAAGGATGACTCCGAGAACGTGGAGATCGAGCGCTTCGGCGAGCCGGTCGTTCCGGACTTTGAAATCCCCTATCATGTGGATATCATGGAGCGCCTGAACGGTATCGATCTGGATGCCGCGCGCAAGACCTCCGGCAACGGCTTCTACTATCTCCTCGGCGATATCGCCCGTCTGCACTCCGCCATTCTCTCCTACAGCCGGGACTTCATGATCGACCGCGGGTTCACCTATGTCATCCCGCCCTTCATGATCCACGGCGATGTGGTCAACGGCGTCATGTCCTTTGCCGAAATGGAGAACATGATGTACAAGATCGAGGGCGAGGACCTGTACCTCATCGGTACCTCCGAGCACTCCATGATCGGCCGCTTCATCGACACCATTCTCGAGGAGGATCAGCTGCCCAAGACCCTCACCAGTTACAGCCCCTGCTTCCGCAAGGAGGTCGGTGCCCACGGCATTGAGGAGCGCGGCGTCTACCGCATCCATCAGTTCGAAAAGCAGGAGATGATCGTCGTCTGCAAGCCGGAGGAAAGCCCAATGTGGTTTGATAAGCTCTGGCAGAACACCGTCGACTTCTTCCGCACCCTGGACATCCCGGTGCGCACCCTCGAGTGCTGCTCGGGTGACCTGGCTGACCTCAAGGTGAAGTCCCTTGACGTCGAGGCCTGGAGCCCCCGCCAGCAGAAGTACTTTGAGGTCGGCTCCTGCTCCAACCTCGGTGACGCTCAGGCCCGCCGCCTGCAGATCCGCGTCAAAGGCAAGGACGGAAAGAAGTACCTGGCCCACACCCTCAACAACACCTGTGTTGCCCCGCCCCGTATGCTCATCGCCTTCCTGGAGAACAACCTTCTGCCCGACGGCCGCGTGAAGATTCCGGAAGCGCTGCGCATGTATATGGGCGGCAAGGAAGTCATCGGCTGATGATGCAGGCGCTCTGCCTTTCGCAGGGCGCCTTTTCCTTTGCGCTTTGATCGCTTTTTTCCCTTGTTGCGCCCCCTTGCGCAAACCGCTATAATGCTTGGGATGCAAGTAAACGAGGTGAACGAACGTGAATGTCGATCAGCTAGCCGATGTGCTGCGCCACGATGAGGAGTTTATGTCCAATGTGGTCCGCTGGGAGGAGCTCCCGGCGCGCGAGGCGAAGTTTGCTCCTTTTCCCGCACAGCTGGATCCCAGGCTCTCTCCCGTGCTCGCCAAGCGTGGCATCCACAGCCTCTATACGCACCAGGCACACGCGATTGAGGCGATCCTGCGCGGGGAGGATGTGGTCGTCGTCACCCCGACGGCGTCGGGCAAGACTATGTGCTATAACCTGCCCATTCTCTCCGCGATCCTCCAGAACCCGGATGCGCGCGCTCTCTATCTTTTCCCCACCAAGGCCCTCTCCGCGGACCAGGTGAGCGAGCTGTATGATCTGATTCAGCTCACGGGCGAGGATATCAAGACCTACACCTACGACGGGGACACCCCAGGCGCCGCGCGAAAGGCCGTGCGGCAAGCAGGGCATATCGTTGTCACCAATCCGGATATGCTGCACTCCGGCATCCTTCCCCACCACACCAAGTGGGTCAAGCTCTTTGAAAACCTCAAATACATCGTCATCGACGAGATTCACACCTACCGCGGCGTGTTCGGCTCCAATCTTGCCAATGTGCTAAGGCGCCTGATTCGCCTGTGTGATTTCTATGGGAGCCATCCCCAGTTCATCCTGTGCTCGGCGACCATCAACAACCCCAAAGAGCTGGCACAGACCCTGACCGGGCGGGACATCACCCTCATTGATGACAATGGTGCCCCCATGGGCAAGCGCCACTTTGTCTTCTATAATCCGCCCGTCATCAATCAGCAGCTGCAGATCCGCAAGGGTGTGATGGGCGAGGTGCGCAACATCTCCGGCATGCTCCTCAAAAACGGCATCCAGGCCATCACCTTTGCCAAGAGCCGCCTCGTGGTCGAGGTGCTCACCCGCTACCTGAAGGACATGGTGCGCGATCCCCTGGGCAACGCCGGACGGGTGCGGGGCTATCGCGGGGGCTATCTCCCGACCACGCGCCACGAGATTGAGCGCGGTCTTCGGGAGGGCAGAGTCGACGCTGTCGTATCCACCAACGCCCTGGAACTGGGCATCGATATCGGCGCCCTGGACGCTTGCGTACTGTGCGGCTATCCCGGAACCATTGCCAGTGCGTGGCAGCAGGCCGGACGCGCCGGAAGACGCAAAGCCAGCTCCATTGTCTTCTTTGTCGCCTCCTCGGCGGCCCTGGACCAATACATCGTATCCCACCCGGATTACTTCCTGCACAAGTCTCCCGAGAACGCCCTGCTCAATCCCGACAACATCTACATTCTCCTCAGCCACTTCAAGTGTGCAGCCTACGAGCTGCCCTTTGAGGACGGGGACAGCTTCGGGAATGCGCCCTCGCCGGACCAGCTCATGGAATACCTCTCCGAGGCCAATATACTGCGCCATGTCGGCGGGCGCTATCACTGGATGGCCGACGATTTCCCGGCCTCCAGCATCTCCCTGCGCTCGGCCGCGGAAGAGAACTTCGCCATCATCGATATCACAGACAGCGCCCATCACCGGGTCATCGGCGAGATGGACCGCTTCACCGTCCCCATGCTCCTGCACGAAAACGCCATCTACATGCACGAGGGTACGCAGTACCAGGTGGAGAAGCTCGACTTTGACGCCTGCAAGGCGTTCATCCGTCAGGTCGATGTCGGCTACTACACCGATGCCGATCTCAATATTTCCCTGAGCCTTTTGGATATAGAGGAGCAGGTGGAAAGCCCGGACGGGATCTCAAGGGCTTTGGGTGAAATCAAGGTCACGGCCCTCGTCACCATGTTCAAAAAGATCCGCTTTGACACCCATGAGAACCTGGGCTTTGGGTACGTGCGGCTCCCGGAGACGGACATGCATACCGTCGCCATGTGGTGGAAGCTGCCCGACAGTCTGTGCAACCAGTTTGACAACGATCAGCTCAAAAACGGCATGCTGGGCGTAGCCAATCTTCTGCGCATTGTCGCCCCGCTCTATCTCATGTGTTCCCCGCAGGACGTCGTCGTGGTCTATCAGGTGAAAAGTCCGATCACCGATGCGCCCACCATCATCCTCTATGACAACTACCCCGGCGGTGTCGGTCTCGCACAGAAGGCCTACGCCATGCAAAAGCTCCTGCTGGAAAAGTGCATGGAGATCGTCACCAACTGCTCCTGTTCCCAGGGCTGCCCGAGCTGTGTGGGACCCATCGGGGAAATCGGATTGGACGGCAAGGCCACAGCCATCCGGATCCTGCGCGACATGATCGCGCGCTCACCCATCGCCTAATCCTGCCTGGAAGGAGGGAACGCCATGAATCTTCTTGGAAAGCTCCGCGCCATCTCTGCGGAGAAATCGCAATCTGCGCCTGTTCCCTCCCCCGATTTTGTGGACTGCTGGGAACGCACCCAAGTGCGTCCGATGTCGGAGTTTCCCGAGCTCTCCTTCCTCACGCGCCGCGCCGTCATGCTCATGCAGCATGACGAGATGCCCGATCCCCTGCATCCCCGGCAGATCCTGTTTCTGGATACCGAGACGACAGGGCTTGGCGGCGGGGCCGGCACAGTCGCCTTTGAGATCGGCCTTGGCCGACTCACGCATGAGGGCTTTGCCGTCACGCAGTACGTCATGCGCGACTACCCCGAAGAGCGGTTCATGCTGGAGAAGGTGGCAGCCGCACTAAGTGATAGCGATGTCATCTGCACCTTCAACGGAAAAACCTTTGACCTTCCCCTGCTTCGAACCCGCTTTATCATGAACCGGCTCTCCCCGGATCCCCTGGATAAGCCGCACATTGACCTTCTGCCCATCGCACGAAGGCTCTACAAGCTGCGTCTGCAGCAGTGCAGGCTCTCCCGCATCGAAGCGGATGTCCTCGGTATCCCCCGCGAAGGAGATCTTCCGGGCAGCGAAGCCCCGGAGCG
>JAFUZB010000040.1 GCA_017476845.1 Clostridia bacterium | reverse complement strand
GTCGGTGAAGGAAAATGGACGTTGGACAGTTCGCAATCTAACGAAGCCACGAAAAACGCTTGCCGATAAACTTCTTTTTCCGACAGGAAAGGTTTTATGGTGAGTTTGGGGTTCACCGACCTAAAAATCCGAATTGTTCTGCTATAGTAGCTTTTGTCTACTACAAAATCTTCACTTAGAAACTTGATCTCGCACATGTTGATCACCTTGTCATTTCTATGGATCAGCAAATCGATTCGCCGGCCTTCTTCGTCATCTTCTTTTTTCGACCATGCAGAGGTTGAAGTTATCACCCCTGCAATGCCAAGAGCTCGCTTGATTTGATTGATATGGGCAAAGCACACATTCTCAAAAGCAGTGTTCCCCCAGTCTTCTGCCTGCTGTGAGGCCATATTGTGCCGCCAGAACGTCTCCTGGTTCACTCCCTGGTTCTTTACAAAAGCAAGGTAAGACAGACAGAACGGATCAATCAGCTTGTAGTGCTCTTCCCGCTTGCTATATCCGAATGGCGCATACTTGATGATAAAATCGCTGGCAATGAGTGCGTTGAGGTTTTTTGACAGCGTGCCTCCGTCCGTCACGTCCAGCTTCTCTGTGATCTCTTTTCGTGTATACCCTGCATTTCTCGTGTGTAGCAATTCTACAATGGTTTTCACTGCCTCGGGATTTGCAAACACCGCATCGAAAAGTCTGTCATATTCCTCTCTCAACACGCCGCCTCGGGCAAATAGCAATCGATCCATATTCTGGCCAAGGCTGCGCTTGCTGTCGATATACTCCAAGTAACACGGAATGCCGCCAAAAACCATATAGCTCTGCGTAATCTCATATCTTGAGAATGGGACCTCTCTGCTCTTGAGAAACGCTTCACATTCATGCAGATTGAATGGCAACAGCTTGATTTCGTAGGTCAACCGCCCATAGAGTCCGCCGTGATTGTTGATGAGCTTATCCAACATCCACGCATTCGCACTCCCACACACAACGACCATCAGATTCTTTCTGTGGCATCCCCAGTTATTCCAGAACCCTTCAAGCGCCCTCAGGAAACCGGATCTAGGACTATCAAGCCACGGGAGTTCATCGATAAAGACCAGCTGTCTCGACCCATCATCGACTTGCGCCAGGTATTTCTCCAACAGGAAAAATGCATCCATCCAATTGTCCGGCTCATCCCATGGCTCCATTCCATGCAGTAGCAGTGAGTTATAGAATTGGTGAAGCTGCGCCTTGAGCATCCCCTTGCTTTCTTCATCAGCCGGAGAAAGACCCGCATGCCGAAACGTGAAGTGGCCTGAAAAGGTTTCCTCCATAAGACAAGTCTTTCCTACGCCTTTTCTCCCATATATCGCTACGAATTCAGCACGTTTGCTGTGATATAACCGGGTTAAAACTTTTGTTTCTTGCTCTCTGCCAATCATGGTATTCACCTTTTTAGCTAGCGGTAAATATCTATTTTTTAATGTTCGCCGCTGGTTTATTTTGCCTTCAACATTGTCCCACAAAACAAATCAGCGGTCAACCGCAGAAATTGTATTTGACCGCTGATTTGTTCGCCATTCATCTGGTACAACGAATATTTACATATGCACACTACGCATTCAGTCGTGCCTCGTCCATATCTACAGTAGGTCGTGAGGCGCGCTCCATCTCGCTTGCTCGTATCCCCCTACCTGATCGCATTCCCGCAACAAAACTTATCGCCCATCATGGCGCACAGACAAAGCTTCGCACTATGATGGGCGTTCCCTTCGTGCCGCAATTAGTGTATACTAACTGTCTCTCCATACTCTGACTCGACTGCACTGGAAAGGAAAAACCCCATGAAAAAGCGTTCGATGATCCTTGCCCTGCTTTGCGGCATGCTCGGCTGCCTGTGCTTTGGCGGCGGCGACTGGCTGATGATCTACGGTGATACTTCGCATTTAGGGCAGCTTTCATGGTTGACCGCAGGCACCGCAGCGATCCCTTCGTGGCGGTACACTCTTGCCATGGCCCTGTCTTTCCCCGGTATACTGCTCTATGGCATTGCTCTCTTTGCCGTTGGCGGATATATCCAGGGCACAAGGGAAAAGAAGATCCACCACTATCTGAACGTCTTCGGTCTGACCCCGTGGATCGCCCTGCATCTCTTCTACATCCTGATTCTCTCGCTCTTTGCCTGGATGAATGCAAACGGCTATTCCCAGGAAAGTCTTACTGTCTGTGAGGCACTGTTCGCCCGTCTCTCCTGGCTGGTTCCGGCCAGCGAAGCGCTCATGCTGCCTCCCTTCCTCTACTGGTTCTATCTGCAGCTTCGGGGAAAAACCGTCTTTCCCCAGCCGATGGCTTTCACCAATGTGCTTCTCATCTTTGCCATCCTGAAGATGATCACCTTACTTATGCCGGATCGCCCCTTCCGTCTTGCCTTCACCAACGGTCTCATGAGTGAAAGCATGCTGCTCTGGTTTGGCATCATGCTGGCGTGGGAAATCCGCCGCAGCAGACCATAAGCTGTATACTGTGCTTCAAGTACGAACCCCATGCTTTCGCTATTCGAAAGCATGGGGTTCGTGTGTATACGTCATTTTTCGTTCACTGTCCGGATGGACGCGACCAGGGCATCCTTCGGCAGCCTGAGCTCCAGAGAGCCTGTCACACCGCAGGGCCGGATGGCTACCTGAATCTTTTGCCAGTCCTCAGGAGAGCACATGGGCCCAACCTTCGTCTTTCCGATCTCCTCTCCCTCTGCAAAGACCGTAAGCTCTCCCGGAGTGCCAAGGTTCACAAGGGTCACCTCGAGATACGCTGCCTTCCCCAGATCCAGGTTCCGGTAGAGCACCCGGTTATCATCCGCCATAGCACGGATCACGCTTTTCCCTCGCAGTTCATCCTCCTGCGTTTCTACCTGCCAGGCCTCATCGTAGGCGGTAGCGGCAAAGGAACTCCTTGCGTCCCACACCGTTTCCTCGCTTCCCGGCAAGAATAGGATCTGCTCTGCTTCCACCTGCGCACTGTCCGGGCCTACCCAGACGGCATACTCGCCTTCGTCGATCACATACGTTTCCCGGATCGGATGCCACCGCCTGAATTCCTTAAGATCGATACGGAAAGCAAAGTGTACTGTTTCGCCTCTGCGGATTGAGCGGCGGGAGAAGGCACAGAGCTGGCGGCGCGGCCGCGTGACCGGCGCATGCAGCGCCCGGAAGTAGACCTGTACCACCTCGTCCCCGTCCATCTCTCCCGTGTTTGTCACATCCACATCAACGTGTATTCCGTCCTCATGCCGCGCGACCTGCAGATGATCATAGCGGAAGGTCGTATAGCTCAGTCCGAACCCGAATGGGAAAAGCACGTTGCGCTCCCAGTAGAGATAGGTCAGATGATTGTGCATGATGTCATAGTCCATGATGTCCGGAAACACATCGTCCTCGGGATACCATGTGAGCGGGGATCTTCCCGCAGGATTATTGTCTCCCGTCAGTGTGTCTGCCACCGCATGCCCGAGCTCCGGTCCTGCGTGTGAGGAAAAGAGGACCGCACGGCACATCGGAAGCTCCCGCCCGATGGCGTACGGATAGCTGGATACAAGCTGGAGTATCGTGTCAGGATTGACCCGAGCGACCTCCTCCAGGAGTCGGCTCTGCGCCTCCGGAAGAGCCAGTCCCGGACGGTCCTGCGTTTCTCTTCCGTTGAGCATGGGATCATTTCCAAGACATACCAGCACCTGGTCTGCCGCTTCAGACAACGCTTTTGCCCGTGCAAGCCCTGCGGAAAGCACCTCCACCTGGAAAGTATCGCACATGTCCTCCCCGGGTACGTAGGGAAGAGTCAGTAGCCTTCCTTCCCTGTCCGCAGCGACATGCCGCGCATCCCAGGTTTTGAGCCGGATGCCCGCCTCTGTCCTGTGCGCAAAGAAGGCAGAAGAGGTAAACCACTCCATCGTGTCTTCGCACTCTGCCTTCAATTCGCCCTCCCAGGTGACACGCAGATACTTCCCCGTCCGCTCGTGCCTAAGGCGGATGCTTCCATAGCCCCAGTCCTCCAGGATGAAGGGCTCCGCATCTTCCTTTTCTGCTGTCATGGAAAGGCGCGTCTCCCCGTCTACGGTACCGTACTTTCCCGTCCTGGAGTGACGCAGCGTAACGATGTCAAAGCCCTCATCTTCCAGGACCTTTCCCTGCCACCTCTCGCGCAGACCCTGTGCGATACTGACCTGATAGGCACTGTATCCGCAGTACCAGTCCATGCGTATTGCATGGATCTGCGGCCCAATGACCGCCAGTGTTTCCGTCGTGTCCTTCAGCGGCAGAATCCCATCGTTCTTCAAAAGAATCATCTGCTTGCAGGCTGCCTGCCGGTTAAGCGCAGTATGCGCCTCGCACATGAGAAGGCGCTCATCCAATTCCTCCCCGGGCGTGTCGTCCAATTCGCCCAGCCGCATACGCAGCCGCAGGATGTTCCCCACGGCCTCATCCAGCTCCTGCTCGGTGATCTGGCCGCGCCGTAGGGCTTCTGTAGCCGCCATGCGTACGACTTGAGGATCATCCAGCATGAAGTCCGCACCCGCATGCAGGGCGGCGGCAAAGGACACGGCGTGATCCGGATACCTACCGTGCTCAACCACATTGCCGATGAAGTCTCCGCCATCCGACATGGAGAAGATGCCGCCCCACTCCCCCTTCACGAGGTTTCTGACCTCCAGAGAGGAGAGCATGGGCACAGTGTTGACTGCATTGTAAGCCGTCATGACACCCATCGCACCGCCTCCCTCCAGGCAGCGCCGGAAGGGCTCATAGTAGTATTCTCGCTTCAATCTCGGGGAGATTCGTGCATTCGCGCTCCCTCGGTCCTTCTCGTTGTTGTTGGCATAGAAGTGCTTTAGCCCCGGGATCACCGTGGGATGCATGGGATCCTTCCCGCGCAGTCCCCGCGTGTAGGCTCCGGCCATCTCCCCGCACAGGTACGGATCCTCCCCATAGCACTCCTCCATGCGTCCCCAGAGCGGATGGCGCTCCATATCCACCGTAGGGCCGAGTGTCACCAGTCCCGAATAGGGCGACCGGCCGTTTTCCCGTGCAAGCTGGCGAGACACAATGCGCGTCTCCCTCGCAGCCGCCTCGCCGATTGCCTCCATCATCTCCGGGTCAAACATCGCTGCCATGCCCAGAGGCTGGGGAAATACCGTGCTCGGATGCGCCCTGTCCCTGGATACCTTGCCGCGCGCAATCTCCGTACACAGCGCGTTTTCAGGCAGCTTCAGCCTCTCCACCTTCGCCTGATGGCTCGTGAGAAGGTTGCATTTCTCCTCTAATGTGAGGCGCGAAAGCAGGTCCGCAAGACGCACATCCTCACACTGTGCCGCATCCTGAAAGGTCGTCTTTTCCATGGTGATCCGTCCTGTCTGTCAGGGATTTCCGCCGCCAGCCTTTTTTTCTGCTCGCTGCGCGGTCACAAAACTGTGCTATGGCGCATATGATACTCACATGCATGCGCAAAGTGAAGACATGCCCCTTCACCGTACTATGCCCTGTGCCTTAAGCAGGTCCCCGCAACGTTTCCTTTGTGATATGTTTGAGCCTTACAAGGATGCAATCTCCCATAGTGTGGTTGTTTGGGCTGTCTGCACTGCATACATAATCAACATCACCTACTATAAGGACTGGATCGATTGATGATATTGCTGCAATGTTTCAGGGCGCTCTTTCCTTCTGGAATAGGGAAAACCGGGTAAACATGACTCATTTCTTTTCCAATGATTAATTCGTGATCTTTGCCAGATGTCTTGATTTTCTCGTACATTTTGATGATATCTGGATACAGGATCTCATTGGTTCCGACAAAGATAGTGATATGATCAAGTCCTTCCACATTTCCAAACAAGGGACTGATCCTATAATCGTTTGTTCCAATGTCTCCAGCCCACCATCTTCCGTATACACGCAGCGATGTCGAAAGAAAGACATCTTTCTTTTCGTATGCCTTGATTTCAGGATTATCAAGATTCACATCGACCCACGGAGAAAAGACGATCGTTTTGTCTGGCTGTGCTATTCCCTGATGTGCAAAATACTCACAAAGAGCCAGCGCCAATCCTCCCCCTGCTGAATCCCCCATCAGTATGATCTGCCTGTCTGGATGCTCCTTGCGGCAATGTAAATACACATTCTCGATCAGATCATAGGCTTCTTTGTAAGTTGCGTAGGGAACCAACTTGTAAATTGGCACAATTACCTCCGCATCACACATCGAGACCAGTTGATCCACTGCCTTCCAGTGAAACATTGTAATCTCGCCCGCATAAGCGCCGCCGTGAAG
>JAFUZB010000039.1 GCA_017476845.1 Clostridia bacterium | reverse complement strand
TACATTTGGCCTGAAGCGTAGCTTGCGGAAAAGGTTAAGTGATTTGAACGCTCGCAATCGTTGCGGACGATATGAAAGTGGGACTGTGCCTGAGCAAGAGCAAGCAGGCGAGGAAGGAACCGCTTGAGAGCAAGACACAAAGAAAGCCTGATGGGACAAAAACCATAGAGGTACGCTCATAAAAAGAACAGGATACGAAAGATACTTGATGTATCGGGCGATGTTCGCCTTAACCATTAGGTGTGACAGAGTACAAAAAGTATGGTAGAATTCTCTTGCGCATGCAATGCGCGAAAAGACTATGGGATGACGTCACACGGAACGTTTGCGAAACAAAAAGCTGCACTTATCGTGCAGCTTCCTAGATGCGGAGCGGGTGGGATTCGAACCCACGGTACGTTGCCGTACAACTGATTTCGAGTCAGTCCCGTTATGACCACTTCGATACCGCTCCAAGTCGATTGCACTGCAATTCTAGCATACCTTTCCTGTTTTTGCAAACGGCAATTTATGGGAATGGGTTCGTTAGAGTTATTCTCATTACTGAGTGTAAAGAATCGGTGTGCATATGCCTGAGCGCTTACAGCGAGAATGTTTTCTTGAAGCTATTGGCGGTTTGTACGTATGGACGAGCATGAGATGGAAAGAATCAGGTCCATGCAGGGCCAGTACAGACCTAGTATTGGGTGAGAATCCTTTAAGAATGAGTGTTCATATTACATGGAAGGAGGGAGAAAATGGCTTTTACACATCTTCATCTACATACAGAGTACAGCTTATTGGATGGCGCATGTAAGATTAATGAACTGATTCCCAGGTTGAAGGAATTGGGAATGGACAGCTGTGCGATCACAGACCACGGTGTGATGTACGGATGTATCGATTTCTATCAGGCCATGATAGATGCCGGAATGAAACCGATACTTGGATGTGAAATGTACGTTGCACGCGATCATCTGGATAAGACACCAGCTGGACGTGAAATGAGCCATCTGATCCTTCTGTGTGAAAACAATACGGGCTATCAGAATCTAATGTATTTGGATTCTGAAGCCTTTGTTAACGGTTACTATTATCGCCCGCGTATCGATTATAAGATGCTGGAGGAACATCACGAAGGGCTGATTTGCCTGTCTGCCTGTCTTTCCGGAGACCTGCCCAAAATGCTTCTAGATGGTCGCATGGAGGATGCGCATGACTACATCAGGCGTATGCAGGAGATTTTTGGGAAAAACAATTTCTTTGTAGAAATCATGGATCATGGTCTCCCCGATGAAAAGCGGGTGCTCCCGATGCTCATACGTATAGCCAGGGAGATGGATGTGCCTTTGGTTGCCACCAACGACTGTCATTATCTGACTGAAGCTGATGCCGATGCGCAGGATATTCTGATGGCCATTCAAACTGGGAAAACATTGGATGATCCTTCGCGCATGCGCATGGAAACGCGTCAGCTATATGTCAAGAGCGAAGAGGAAATGCTCCAGCTGTTCCAGATGGTTCCGGATGCGGTGGAAAGGTCACATGAAATTGCACAGCGATGTAATGTGACAATTGAGTTTGGGGTAACCAAGCTTCCGCATTTCCCGATCGAGACAGGAGAAACTTCCCTCGAGATGCTTACACGACTGTGTCTTGAGGGAATGCAAAGGTTATATCCTGATGCCCGTGAAGGGGATGAGCCCTATAAGCGGATGCATTATGAGTTGGATACGATTTCCCGTATGGGGTACGTTGATTACTTTCTGATTGTTTGGGACTTTATCCACTATGCCAAATCGCAGGGGATTATGGTTGGTCCGGGACGCGGAAGTGGTGCGGGTTCGATTGTAGCCTATACATTGGGTATAACCATGTTGGATCCTCTGAAATACCAGTTACTTTTCGAACGTTTTCTGAATCCTGAACGCGTGTCCATGCCGGATATTGACGTAGACTTTTGTTATGAGCGCAGACCGGAAGTCATTGAATATGTGGCACAAAAGTACGGTGCGGACCATGTGTGCCAGATCATAACTTTTGGCACAATGGCTGCCAAAGGCGTTGTGCGAGATGTCGGACGTGTGCTGGGCATGAGCTATCAGGAAACGGATGTTGTAGCCAAGGCGATTCCCTTTGAGCTTGGTATGACGCTTTCCAAAGCGCTGAATATGTCTCCGCAGTTACACAGAATGTATGAGGAGGACGCATCGGTACATCGGCTAATTGATACTGCACTGAAGCTTGAAGGAATGCCAAGGAATGCTTCAACCCATGCGGCAGGTGTGTTGATTACCGGTAAGCCAGCTATCGAGTTTGTACCATTGCAGCGAAACGACGACATCATTACTACGCAGTATCCGAAGGATACCGTGGAACATCTTGGGTTACTCAAGATGGACTTTCTCGGACTTCGCACGCTTACGGTTATCCGTGACGCGTTGGATATGATGCGTGAGGTTGAAGGGGTGGATATCAGACCGGAAGATATTCCCATGGATGATCCCGAGGTATATGAGATGATCTCATCGGGAGAAACCGATGGCGTTTTTCAGCTTGAAGGCAACGGGATGCGTACCTTTCTCACCAGCATGAAACCGGCATGTTTTGAGGACATTATCGCAGCAATCTCCCTATATCGGCCTGGCCCTATGGATTCGATTCCAAGATATATTGAAGGCAAAGCCGATGCATCGAAAGTGCAATATGCGACAGAGAAGCTTCGACCGATTCTTGATGTGACCTACGGGTGCATGGTATATCAGGAACAGGTCATGCAGATCGTGCGTGATCTTGCCGGCTATTCAATGGGAAGAAGCGACCTGGTGCGACGCGCCATGGCGAAGAAAAAGCACAAGGTCATGGAGGAGGAAAGGAAGAACTTTGTTTATGGCCAGGTGGATGAGAACGGAAACGTTGTTATCCCGGGCTGTATCCGTAACGGAGTTTCGGAGGAGGCAGCCAATAAGATTTATGACGAAATGATTGCGTTTGCATCTTATGCCTTCAACAAGTCACATGCTGCTGCTTACGGAGTGGTTTGCATGCAGACGGCATGGCTCAAATGCCATCATCCCTCGTCGTTTATGGCTGCGCTCATTAATTCCGCATTCGGAAACCAGCAAAAAGTATCCACATATATCCAGTATTGCAGAAATCATGGTATTCCTGTTCTGCCACCGGATATCAACCACTCTGGCTGGAAGTTCTCCGTACAGCGGATGGAAGACGGAAGACTTGGTATTCTCTTTGGTCTTGGTGCTGTAAAATCAGTAGGTGAAAATGCTGTACAAGCCATTGTGGAGGAAAGAAAAAGACGACCTTTCCGCGATATCTTTGACTTTTGTGACAGAATGAGTACTTCCGAAGTAAGCAAGCGAGTCGTGGATTATTTGATCCGGTGCGGTGCCTTTGATTATACAGGAGTACTTAGACCCCAAATGGCTGCGGTTTATGAGAAGGAAATGGAAGGTAGTGCGAACAGGAAAAAGCACAGTGTTGTAGGCCAACTTTCGCTGTTCGATATGGGGGAAGATACAGAGGATCTTCTGCAGGACACCCACACCTATCCAAACACAGGTGATTATCCTCCAAAGGTTAAGCTGGGTTATGAAAAGGAGATCACAGGTGTATATATCACCGGTCACCCATTAGATGAATATAAAGATACCCTTGCTCGGATCCCTACAACAGTAGAATTCGTAATGGACCAGATGGAAAGCGAAGACCATGGGATGAGCCTGGATGAGAAACCGGTGACCATGGGAGGAATAATCACGGATATTCGGGGGAAAGCTACAAAGAAAGGCTCTTATATGGGATTCATCGCCTTTGAGGATCTGACCGGTGGAATGGAAGGCTTACTCTTTCCAAAAGTGTTTGAGAAATATCAGGGAATCATTGCCGAAGACGATGCGGTAGTTATTACAGGAAAATTATCAATTCGCGAGGAAGATACGCCCAAATTGCTGGTGGACACGATTGTTCCGCTGGAACAGTGGAATGACACACCTACGAGCAGAGACAGCGGATTTACACGAGGTAAAGCGCCTCAAAAACATGTAGTTCACGAAATCCCGGAGACAGAACTTGCGAAACGTGCAGATCACAAACTGTACATACGACTAAAGAAGACCGAAATGGACAAATGTATTTCATTGATGTCACTGTTTCCTGGTTCTGTTCCTGTATATCTACACTTTCCGGAGGATAAGTCAACGCTTCTTGCACCGAAGATTTCATGGGTCGATGCTGGATCTAAGTGTATCCAGCGCTTATCAGACATGTATGCCCCAGAGAATGTGAAGTTAGTATAGCAGGTGAATGGATGGAAGAGAGACATAAGCCGGTCATCTTCTTTGATTGGGACGGTACACTTGCGGATAGTATGGACCTATGCTTGGGAGAAATTCGACTAGCGCTTGAGCGAATTGGACATGTCCCTGTTGATGAAGAGAGGATCCGTGCATGCAATGGACCTACACATGAAGAATCAATCGGTGTTTTGGGACTAGATCCTATGATTGGTCCGCGTTTCCTACAGGAACGAATACGTGCAGAGCAAGAGCTGATACCTAAGTTGCTAAAACTATATCCAGGTGTCGAAGACATGCTGTATGAACTAAGCAGAGTCGCAGATTTAGTAATAGTTAGTAATGGGCAGGAAGATTACATACGCTCCTCAATCTCTGTATTTGGTCTTACAGAGTGTTTTCTTAGGATACAGGCGGCAATACCCGGGTGCACAAAAGCGGATGTATTGTCAAGGTTGATTGAGGACTTGAAGCCGGAAAAAGCAATACTTGTGGGAGACAGGCGAACAGATATTCAGGCAGGTATAGATAATCATCTCAGAACGATTGCGGTATCGTATGGGTACGGGAGCCCACCGGAATTCGCAGGCGCAAGTCTAGTCGTGGAGAATGTTGATGAACTCTGGGATGTGCTTTTGATGGAATGCAAAGGGCTGTAGGGCCGGTATGCAGAATACATCTACCTTGCAGTTGGTTTTTGGCCGTGGATATAGAATGTACTATAATGCGTAATAAAATGTGTACCAAAAGAAAAATGAGATGGGTTGATAATCATGAATAAAGGAAATGTGGTGCGCTGGGTTATTGTCGGAATCATGCTTGTATTTATTGCCACGATGATTTCGTCGCCTGCACTAGCAGAAACACCAGTGCTTTCGATGGATTTTACGCAAGGCGGGACAGTGCCCAAGGCAGACGGATGGACTTATGATGATAGTGGCAATGAAATCGGATACACAGACTCCACCAT
Source organism: Clostridia bacterium (assembly GCA_017476845.1). Taxonomy (GTDB): domain Bacteria; phylum Bacillota; class Clostridia; order Christensenellales; family Aristaeellaceae; genus UBA2943. The sequence continues at coordinate 961 of JAFUZB010000039.1, read as the reverse complement.
TGAGATGACCCTAGAACGAGGAAATCTCACCCTTACTGTGAAAGGGAAGAAAGTTAAACATGAGACTGTCGTTATTCGTGTCAAAATACAGGATGTTTCTCAGCTTCGCACCGCTGTCAGTAAAGACACCTACAAGGGTAGGGGGCAGGCAAAAGGACTTGATATGGCAAAGAGCAAAAATGCAGTTGTTGCCATGAATGGTGATTTCTTTAAATACGAATATGATGTTGGATATGTCGTCCGGCAGGGTGAGTTTATTCGTGATGCGACAGCAAATAAGAGAAAGCGCATTTTCGACATGCTTCTTATTGATTCCAAGGGTAATTTCCATACGATCGACCAAGCAGATACAAAGAAAATAGAAGCCTATGTCTCCGATGCTCTTGAAACAGAAGGACTTTCTATATTGGATACATTCAACCTGGGTCCGGTCCTGATCAAGGATGGAGAAGTGCAGGATATTTCACAGTCTGAAGTGGCTCGCGAGGGACTTTATCAATGGAAATATCCCCAGCAACGGATATGTATAGCACAGACCGGGGAACTGGAGTATGCTATTGTAGAGGTTTTTGGCCGAACAGATTCAAGCGCAGGTATTTCCCTGCAGGATTTTGCCGAATTTGTCCACGAACAGGTTCCTGATGCGATTACGGCGTACAACCTTGATGGTGGCGGATCGACGAATCTTGTGGTGAATAATAAGCGGGCATGTTCTACGCCAGGGCTGCGCGAAATCACGGACATTATCTACTTTGCATCTGCGGAGGAATAAGGATGAACTGGACAGTGGGTCCTATTGAGATATACCCATTTGGGCTGGGGATCGCTATCTTAGCGATCCCGGCTTTCATTTGGATGAAGCGAAACATGGCCAATGCAGGATTGGCATCAGGAACAGATTCAATCTTAGCTATACTTCTGGTAACGCTATCTTTCATTTTTTCCCGATTAGGGTATTGTT
>JAFUZB010000038.1 GCA_017476845.1 Clostridia bacterium | reverse complement strand
GTCCGCTGGGCGCAGCAACCGTGACTACGAGTTTCTTAGGCGCGCCTGGCCCCAAAGCAGGGAAAAAATCACTGTGGTATGCGACGTGGAAAAGGCGGAAGATGGCGGGGGAATCCATTATGAAAAAAACTGCCATGGTGATGCCTATCTGCGCTTGCTTGCAGGAGCATACGCTTCGGTAGTGCCGTTGCAGTCTGAAAAGTTCTCGTCGGGGCAGTTGGTTTTTTTGCAGTCGTTCATGTTAGGTATCCCGGTGATTGCCACGAAAAATGATACAGTCAGCGAATATGTGGAGGAGAATAAGACAGGCTTTATCATTGATAAGACGAAGGAGGCTCTTGCCGCCGCATTGAAAAAACTGGATGATCCGGAAATCTATGCATCTATGTCTCGCAATGCGCGCAGTGCCTACGAAGCGCGTTTCAGTCTGTATGAACTTGGATTTCGAGTTGGGCGAGATTGCGAAGAAGAGGCGGTGATTCATCATTGACGGTTCAAAAGTCAAAACGGTATGACGGACTTGACGGCCTCAGAGCATATGCTGCGCTTGGGGTCGTCGCAGTACATACGGCTGCAAACAGCGACTATCAGCTACACAGTGTCATTACTGACAATGTGCTGTATCCACTGTCGTATGCACCGTTCCTGTTTATGATGATAAGCGCTTTCTCCATGTGCTGTGGGTATTACGAGCGGATAAAGAAAGGCGAAATCACGCTGAACGAGTTTTATTCCAAACGTTATGTTCGGATTCTGCCCTTCTTTGCTCTCCTTACTGTGCTGGAGGCGGCCTACACGCATACACTTCCTGCGTATTTAGAGGCAATTACTCATATGTCGCTTACAACGGGTTTGTTGCCCAACAACGCAGCAGAAATCAGCAAGGTCGGCTGGGCGTTGGGGATGATCTTTCTCTTTTATCTATTTTTTCCCTGGTTTGTCTTCTTGTTCGATAATGTAAAGCGAGGCAGTGCTGTGGTCTTGCTTGGATGTTTTATGATGGTTTTGTGCATGAATTACTGGTATACAGATCGTTTTGTGGCGGAATCCTTCAATCCCCGGACCAACTTTCTGTATTGTTTTCCTTTCTTCGGCGCGGGTTGCCTCATATATTTGCTCAAAGATAAACTCTTATCCACGACACAAAAGCACCGTGCTCTACTCAAGTGGACCGTGATCGTGCTCCTTACTATTCTGGCCCTGATTCATCAAAATATATCGGAAACGGTACGGCAACTCTATTTGCTCGTATATTATTCTTTGGTGCTGATCCTTGGTTTTGCCACACCGTCACGTGTACTTGTCAATCGAGTCACCCGCTTTGTTAGCGAAATCAGTCTGGAAATCTATCTGTCCCATATGGCAGCTTACCGCATTGCTGAAAAATTAGGATTCATGAAACTTCCCTGGAACAATGAACTCGGCTTCTTGGTTTCTCTAACGGTAGTGTTAGGCCTGACGATTCTGGGAGACAGTCTCTATAAATCCATGGAGAAAAAAGTCATTGCTTCCATCAGGCGAAGGAAGATTGTCAAGATTGAGCCACCTGCATCTTGATGAATCATGGAAGGTCAACGCTTGAGATGCTGAAATGCAAATATCCCGCAGCTGTTGCGGGATATATTTGCAGGAAGTAGTTATTTCCTTGGCAGGGCCAGCAATTCTCTGACTCTCCATTGGAGATGTTGTTCAATCGCTATAAGCCTCTCTTCGGGCAGGTTGAGGGAAGGATGGCGATCGAATTTGAAATTGATCAGACGATGCAATTGACTGCGCTGCTTCTTACCCATAACCTCCATACACACTGTCTCATACGGAATTCTATATGGATTAGCGCGAGTCTTTGCATATGCAGCCAACTGGTCGATGTCCTCCTGCATCGCATAGTTGAAAAGAGAAAGGCCATTGTCAAAGATTGGCGCAGGACCAATGATTTTCCCTGTGTGATTATCTCTGAGGATACCAAAGTTTCCGAAGTGGCGGTCCTCGTTGTAGATCACTGCATCGAAAACCAGCATACTCTTCAGTTCTTCCACTGCCTCTGGACTGATTTTTGCATAGTAATCCAAGCATGCCTGGATGCCGCCTGTTCTTACAATCCTTCCTATAGGCACATAAGCTGTATCAATGTCCGTAAAGAGCTTACAGGTTGAGGCCAGTATGCCTTTCCAGTTTTCCAGGTCATATGCAACCGCGTTCAGTCCCATCCGTTTGGCAATCTGAAAGGCGTAGTATTCGCTATAAGGCTCATTTCCTGCATTGGCAGCTCCTTCTGTTCCGCCCTTATAGAGATAGATACCTTTCCCTTCGATGAAGCGCCACGCTTTCCTTAGCATACCATGGGTCGTGAGCTCGGGAGATGTAGTGTTTACTGGTTTACTATGACCTACGCCTGTATAGGCAACAAGCGACAGTACGTTAGAGAAACGGTTATCATAGAGGTTATAGTCCTTGAATTTGCCGCCAAATCCTTCTGACACTACCCAATAGCTGTCATTGAGCGATAGGCCCTTGCAAACATCAATAATGCCTTTGGTATTGTTAATGCTCAAGCCCAGCGTTTTTAAGATCTCATCTACAAAGGCACGGTTCTTGGGGATCGTGCGTCGCTGGAGCCAAGAGAAGATCCCTTCATCGGTCACTTCCAAGTCCAGAGGAAACACATCGCGGCGGTTCTCGTTTACAGAAAGAAGCCTCGTTTTCATACCCGCCAATCCGGACTCTTCCATGGAGAATGCCAGAAGTTCTTCATCGTACAGTCGCAAACTATAGCGACTAGTGGGTGGCTCTGTTTTCTCCTTGAGATCAATAGTTATATCCTTATTCAGCGCTGAAGCGATCTTGAGCATTGTGTCGAGAGAAATATTCTGCTGCCCGCTTTCAAGTCTGCTGATATTGGGTTTCTGCGTCCCGATTCTATTAGCCAATTCTTGTTGTGACACGCCGGAGGCCATACGCGCTTCCGCCAAGGTAGAAACAATCTTTTGCCGCGCCATTACAAGTTCAGGAGTTTCTTTCAAGTTACTCACCTCCTGCCTTTATGTTATCGTTGATGATAACTGGTGTCAAGCTGCGAAGAGAACTTCAACAACCAAACCCACAGACAACTTGTGAACGATCAGTCAAGGGCTCCATCTGCCATGGAAGATCGCGTATTAACACATGCGCATCAGTCGCATGTAGAAGGAAACCACGGAATGGATCGAAGAGAGCGGAATCTGTTCGTTGTTGCCGTGGATCATTCCGCGCTCTCTTTTGCTCATGGGCATGGGAGACAGACGGAAGACGTGGTCCGAGACCGCACAATAGTTCCATGCATCGGAGGAGGCAAGCATCAGATATGGCGTGACCATGGTGCCGGGGTATTCGGCATGTACGGCGCGCACCAGGCGCTGCCAAGGTTCTCCTTCGGTGCTGCTCGTCTCCGAGGGATTTCTCCCATAGAGCATGTCAATCTGAATCTTGTCATCAGAGATGACATCGCGAAGGCGGGCGAGCACTGTCTCGGTGGTTTCCCCGCAGTTCACACGGACATTACAGACAATACTCGGACAGGGCGGCATGACGTTAAAGGCATCGCTGCCCTGCATCTGTGTAAAGGCCACCGTGGTGCGGACGAGTGCGTTGAGTTCGCCGCCGCTGATTGAGCAGATCCTGTAGAGCAGGGGACGGAAGCACCAGAGATTGGCGAACAGAATTCGGAAACCGAAGGAGGCATGACTGGCCATACCGCGGAAGGTGGCGTGAGCCGCATCGGAAAGGTGTGCGGGGAACGGGTGATCCTCCACCTTGCGCACAGCCTTGGCCAATCGTCCAATTGAGGACAGCTTGGGAGGTGTGGAGGCATGTCCGCCGCCGGTGGGCACGGATAAGCGCACTGCCATGGTGCCCTTTTCGGCAATGCCGACCACCGCTGCGGGTTCCTTGACGCCAGGAAAAACGTTTTCCACGATAGCCCCGCCCTCATCCAGAATGAAGTCAGGGTGAATTCCGTTCTGCTTAAGCCACCGTACGATCGCCGGTGCACCGTCTCCGTTGACCTCCTCCGTGCCGGAAAAGCACAGGTAGAGATCGCGGGCGGGTACATAACCTTGACCGATCAAGTTGTCCGCAGCCTCCAGGACGCCGAGAAAGGTGCTCTTGGTGTCCAGCGTGCCACGACCCCACATAACGTCATCGATAATCTCCGCCCCGAAGGGATCCCTGTCCCAGCCTTTTTCATCCACGGGGACCACGTCAAAGTGCGCCATGAGCACGGCAGGCTTTTCGCTCGTTTTTCCCTTCCAGTGGAACACGAGGGAGCGGGGACCGGGCATCAGGAAGGTGCAGGTACGGTGCACCTGCGGGAACAGCTCCGGGAGTAGGGAGATCAGTTTCTCAAATTCGTGTTCGTCATCGAGCGTGGGATCACCGTGCGAGACGGTTTTGCAGCGGATCAGCTGCTGCAGGTCCGCTACTGCCTTATCGTGGTCAAAGACCTCAGGCTTCGCTTCTATTTCTTCTACCTTCTCAGGCTTCAGGCGCAGCGCACGGATCACGAGCACCAGGATAAAAAGTAGCAGAAGGCACAAAAGGATAAGCCAGACCATCACATATCACCTCTTCAGTCCATGAGTCCCTTTTTCTGCAGAAAGCGTCCCCCTAGCCAGGCAATGAGCGCGGCCACCGGCACGAGGATACCAACGGAGGAGGAGAGCGAGGGCATGAGAACAAAGAGAACGACCATGCAGATCAGGGGGAGCGCGGTCAGCTTCCAGTTCTTGGAGAAATAGACAATGCCAAGGGAGCCCATGAGTGCAGGCATGATATTGTCAAAGGCAGGCCGGAGGACCGGGTTTTCCAGCACCGGCTGCAGATAGCGAATAAAGAACACGCCAAGGGCAATCACCAAGGTGGTGACAAGGGACGAGGTCGCAACCGCGATAGTGGAGAGGACTTCGCCTTCCTCCGTACCGGCCTTCACATCGGCAGCATCCAGGGCGTTGATG
>JAFUZB010000037.1 GCA_017476845.1 Clostridia bacterium | reverse complement strand
GAGGTCGCAAAGAGAACCTCGTCATCAAGCATATACGCTGCATTCCATCGGAGGCTGTTACCATACTCCTCCACCATCTCCCGGTGCGCATATGCATCGCTTGGCAGCATGACAATATACTTCCAATGGCGTTCCTCAATGGCGGCGAAGACGGCTTCTTGTGCGAAGTTCCGGTCCAGCACGATACCTTCAATATCGATCTTGCTCCCTTTGAAAAAACTGGCAGCCTGTTGAAAGACCTGCGCAACCGGAACGTTTCCTTCGTAGGTAAAATAGGTTACAGGCCTCCCTGTGGCCGGATCAAACGCATACATGTATCCTTCTGTGCACTCACCTTTGCTGCCTGACCCGTCCGCCCCTAACCGACTTACATCACTTTGTCGCGCCGCACATTCCCTGTCCGGGCTGTGTACGGAAAGCCAGACCTTCTGCACCCCCTGCGCTGACAAGCGCCGTACGCGCTCTATGTGAAACGTTTGCGTCATATCCTCGGTGATCTTCACGGAAAAGAAGCCATCATACCATGCTTCATCATGCCGTTTCTCGCTAAAGAGGATCTCCCTATCCATGGTGGCTTCATAGCGCTGTTTGGTCGTGCGGCCGTGCAGAAGAAAAAACATCACGTAATCCAGGATGTTGTTTGCATACTTCATCCCGTAAGCAGTTTTCAGTTCCTCATAAATGCCGGTCTGATCCGCAATGGAGAGTGTCAAAGCATACATTCCCACGCTGTATTCATCCTGAGGAAGAGCGTTCTCCACATGAGCCCCATACCCATCGTTCCAGAAATGCTCCCGGAAGTAACGATTAGGGATCATTCTCTCCTCTCCCGGAATATCCACGGTCAGACGGCCTATCGTCTTCCTGTGCTTTTTCCCGGATGCATCCATGGTAATCGTATATACTGTACCATCATGCCGATTGGCATATGCGTAATCCGGGATGGGCATATCCTGCAGGTTGATGAATGTAGTTTCCATAATTAAAACTTCTCCGGATATTAGTTCGATATCGGAAATAATTATAGGTTATTTTATTGATCTGTCAATCGCCAGGCCTCAGGATGCTCATCCTACGCCGTTTGACGTCGCATATGCCGGAGATGCATCATTCCCAATCCGCACGGCAATGAAAATGCGCCTGCATCAGGCGCATTTTCATCCAAGGAGAGTCAAGTTTCCGCCGCCCTGTGGACAAGCCACCTGTCCCCACGCATCCGAAGCCGGAGGGCAATGCTTCTGGCTATCCACTCTGCGATCATCGCAATCCACACGCCGGGCACACCCAGGCCGAGGGTGATGGTCAGGAAATAGCCCAGAACACATCTTCCCAGCACCAGGGCCAGCACGGAGACCACGCCAGTATACAGGCTGTCCCCGCCACAGCGAAGCACCATAGCCGGAATGTTGCTGTCGCTCCAGAAGAGCGGAAGTGCCGCGATCCCCAGCAGCAGGCACTGCGTAATAATCGGGGTACCCTCGGGAGTGGCATGATAGAGCCTAAGGAGCAACGGCGTAAACGGATACAGCACAAGCGCCGTTACAAGCAGCACCACACGGCACACGCCGATGAGCCGCACGGCATACTGCTTCATCAGGTCCTCCCTGCCCGCGCCATAGCACTGTCCGCACACGGTGCTGGCAAGCGAGACCATGGCATTTCCGGACACCATATAGAGCTGATAGAGCGAATTGGCCACCGCGTGCGCGGCAAGATCCACAGTAGTGAGCCGGGCCAGATAGACCTGCACCAGCAGCATGCCGCCCTGCAGAAGGAGCGACTCCACGGCAAGGGGCATCCCCAGGGAGAAGATCTCGCGCGTTGTCGAGGCTTTGAAACGGAAGAAATCGCGCCCTCTGACAGCGTAGTCATTATAGAAGACAAGAACCATCAGGAGCGCCATGATCATCCCGACCAGACGGGCGAGAATGAACGAAAGTCCGGAACCGGCCACCCCCATATCCAGCACATTGATAAAGATAATACTGAGGATGAGGTGCATCACGTTGATCACGATCGTCAGCGCAAGGCTCTGCCGGGTCGAACCGAGATTTCTGAGGATATTGAAGATCGCATTGAACACGGAGAAGGGGATAAAGGAGATCGCCATCATCCGCATGTAGGTGACGGCATACTCCACAAGGAGCGGCTCGACCTCCGGATAGAGTGCCCGCACAATCACCTCGGAGAGCGCATAGAGAATGGAGCTGAGCACAACGGCAACGACGCAGCAGATGCCGGTCACTTCTCCTATGGCCCGCCTTATGTCCGCATTGTCCCCGCGCCCCTTTGCGCGCGCCACCACAATCGCGCCGCCCGTCGCCATGGAGGTGAACACCAGCGAGACCATGCCGTTGATCGTGCCCACCATGGACACGGCGGCAATCGCGGCCTCGCCCACCGACGAAACAAGGGCGGTGGAGACCATACCGATAAAGAAAATAAAGAAGGTATCGAGCATCAGGGTCAGGTACATTCCCCGAAGCTCCTTATAGGCGAACTGCTCTGTGGTGAACAGTCCCTCCATGCGTGTGCGAAGTCGACTCACCGTATGATCCTTCCCTTTTGCCTGCGCCCTATGCCAGGCGAAGGCGATTGTATCTCTACCCCTTCAGGGTGCGGGACACGCGCATTATAGCAGAAGGCTACGGACCTATCCATAGCCATTCTGTTCCCCCAAAGGTGCTTTCATGCATTCCCTGTGCGCTGCGCCCGAAGGAGAATCGGGACCTCCAAAAGCAGCATGCCCGTCCATCCGATCGCCGAGGCAAAGGCAACCCCGGTGACGGATACTGTCGGTGTCAGGATCCAAACAAAGATGACGCGCAATGTTATCTGGGTGAGGGTCGCCCATAGGGTCATCCGCATCCTTCCCATCCCGCGGAACCACCCCTGCACACCGTTGGTCATGGCCGGATAGAAGTAGAAAAGGGACATCCAGGTAAGGTAGGAAACGCCCATCGCGACCACGGTTTCCTGCCCCTCCCCGACAAAAAGGCGCATCACGTTTTCCCGCACAAGGAAGGTCAGAAGACAGATCAGCACGCCGTAGGCTGCCTCCAGGCGCATGCCGTCCCGGAAGCCCTCGCGCACGCGCGCATCCTTCCCCGCCCCGCGGTTCTGGGCCATGAAGGTCGTAATCGCACTGGAGATGGTCTGTGCGGGCATGCAGGCATAGTCGTCCATGCGGCCGACCGCATTAAAGCAGGCCATAGCGTCCACGCCCAGACCGTTGATCGCCCCCTGGATGAGTAGCTTACCGATCGGCTGGCAGGACTGCTGGAGGGCGGTGACACTGCCGTAGTGCCAGATGCGCTTGAGCATCCCCCGATCCGGCGTCCATTCGTCCCCACGCACCGCAAGCAGAGGCATTTTCCGAAAGACAAAGCTCAAACATAACACAGCCGAGAGCGCCTGGGAGATGACGGTCGCAATAGCCGAGGCTTGGATGCCCCCACGCAGGACGCCCACCATGACAATGTCCAGCACAACATTGAGCACCGAGGAGAAGATGAGGAAGTACAAGGGCGTTTTGCTGTCCCCCACACTTTTGAGCGCGTAGGCCGTACAGTTATACAGGAGCGTAAAGGGAACGCCCAGGAAGATGATGCGAAGGTATCCGGCTGCAGCATCCAGGACCTCCAGGGGGACCTGCATGGCTGAGAGAAGCACACGTGCAAGCAGAAGGCCCAATGTCAAAAGCAGCGCCGCAAGCGCACCGCCCGAGAGCATCGTGGTCGCATAGGCCCGCCGAAGGCTCTTTTCGTCCCCTGCACCGTAGCACTCGCTCATGACAACCGAGGCCCCCACGCACAGCCCGGAGATCCCAAGCACCATGAGATTGGTGACGGGAGAGGACGTGCCCACAGCCGCGAGCGCTTCTTTGCCCACAAAGCGGCCCACCACCATGGAGTCGACCGCGTTATACGTCAGCTGAAACAGATTGCTCATCACAAGCGGCACCGCATAGCCGATGAGTTTGGGCGGAATCCTGCCCTCTGTCATGTTTACCGCTGCCATCTTTTGCCTCCTTCGCCCCAGCCCATTCCGAGGCGCGCACATTATCCCGCACACTCGCCCCGCGCGCAAGCACAAAGGTGTTCTTCCCTTGCACGCATTAGGGCAGTGTGCTAAGATACCCCCTGTGCCACAGGGCTACAAAATATGCTACAAAGCAAAAATGGAGGAAAACAACCATGGAAGTCCTGACAACCAAGGACCTGAAGGACAGGCTTGCCCAGCTGCAGGGAGAGGAGATCTGCCTTCAGGGGTGGATCCGCAATCACCGCAGACAGAAGAATATCGGCTTTATCGATTTCTACGATGGCACCTGCTTCAAGAACCCTCAGGTTGTCTATGATGAGACCATCGCGGACTTTGAGAAGGTGAGTGCGCTCCACGTGGGCGCTGCCATCACCGTGGTAGGCAAGGTCGTACCCTCCTACAAGGATCCGACCACCCCTGAGGTCCAGGCGCGCGTGATCACCCTGGAGGGTGACTGCCCCGAGGATTACCCGCTCCAGCCCAAGCGCCACAGCGTGGAGTTCCTGCGCGAGATCGCTTACCTGCGTCCCCGCACGCGCCTGTTCCAGGCTGTCTTCCGCATCCGCTCGGTGGCCGCAATGGCGATTCACACCTACTTCCAGGACCGTGATTATGTCTACGTCCACACCCCGCTCATCACCAGCAACGATGCCGAGGGCGCGGGCAACACCTTCACCGTGACCACGCTTCCCGCCGACAAGCGCGCCGAGGATCCCTCCCAGGACTTCTTCGGCAAGCCCACCTCCCTGGCCGTCACCGGTCAGCTCGAGGGCGAGACGTTTGCCATGGCCTTCTCCAAGATTTATACCTTCGGCCCGACCTTCCGCGCCGAAAACAGCAACACCAAGACCCACGCGGCCGAGTTCTGGATGATCGAGCCGGAGATCGCCTTCTGTGACCTCAACCAGCTCATGGATATTGAGGAGGAGTTCCTCAAGTTCATCGTGCAGACCGTCTTGGACAAGTGCCCCGACGAGCTCCAGTTCCTGGATAAGTTCACCGGAGGCGGACTCATCGAAAAGCTCCAAGGCCTTGCCACCTCCAAGTGCGCCCGCGTCACCCACGACGAGGCGATCACGATTCTGCGCGAGGTCAAGGACCGCTTCCAGTTCGAGCCTAAGTACGGCGAGGACACCGCCAAGGAGCATGAAAAGTACCTCACCGAGGAATACTTCCACTCCCCCGTGTTTGTCTACAACTGGCCCAAGGACATCAAGGCCTTCTATATGTACCAGAATGACGACGGAAAGACGGTTGCGGCCGTTGACCTGCTCGTGCCCGGCTCCGGTGAGCTCATGGGCGGCTCGCAGCGTGAGGACCGCTATGACCGGCTCGCCGCACGCATGGATGAGCTGAACATCTCCAAGGATGCCATGTACTGGTACCTGAACCTGCGCCGTTTCGGCGGCTGCACGCATGCCGGCTTCGGCATGGGATTCGAGCGCCTGCTGATCTACCTCACCGGGGTGGACAACATCCGCGACGTCATTCCGTATGCGCGCACGCCCATGAACTGCGAGTTCTGATACTCCCCGTATCCGGACAAGATAGGAGGTGAAGGCGATGTCGGACCGAGGGAAACACGGGTTTCTCCGGAAGGTCGGACGCGGCCTTCTCCTCCTTTTGTGTGTCTGTATCGTTTTTGTGACCGTGATTCTCCTCAACCCCGAGGAAACCCTTCCCGCGCCCGAGCAGCCCCTGATGAGCGCCCATGAGGCTGTCATCATTCAGGGCGAGGAGGAGCTGCCCTACCTGCTCAAGGACTTTCCCGCGCCCGTCCTCGCCGCCAACGGAAGGACAGCGCTGAAGTTCCAGGGCGGTACCAGCTACGATTCCGCCTTTGAAAGCGGGTTTGCCCGCATTCTCTCGCTGAACTATACCTATCAGGACAAGGAGGTCACGGTCCTGAGCATCTATCCCGCGCGCGCCATCTCCCTGCTGCCCAAGGAAGGGTATCATCTCTCCGCCGCGCCCTCCCCGCTCCTCTCGGGCGGACAGACGGTGCGCATGGAGGACGGAGAACATGTGCGCATTCACCTCCAGACCGACTACGGCGTCTATGCTGTGGTGATCCCAAGAAACGTGGTCGGTCTTCTCACGGAGATCGTGCGCCCCCTGCAGCTCATGACCGCAGGGGCCGAGTAAGCCCTACTCCACCATACTTGAAAGATCGAAGGGACCCTTATGTCTGAACGTTACGATGCCATTATCATCGGTGCCGGCCCTGCCGGCATCTTTACCGCCATGGAGCTTTCCAGCCTGCAGCCCAAGGCTCATATTCTCATTGTGGACACCGGGCGCGCCATCGTCAGCCGCACCTGTCCCGCGCGCAAGCTCGGCCACTGTGTGCACTGTGATCCCTGCGGGATCGTCCACGGCTGGGCCGGTGCCGGTGCCTTCTCCGACGGCAAGCTCTCCCTGTCCGACGAGGTCGGCGGGCATATCAGCGAGTACATGAGCCATCAGAAGGCACAGGAGCTCATCCATCATGCGGACGAGATCTACCTGCGCTTCGGTGCACCCACCCAGGTCCACGGTCTGGATGACCGCAAGGTGGACGAGATCGCCTATGACGCGAGCCGCTACGGTATCCACCTCGTCCCCTGCCCCGTGCGCCATCTGGGCACCGAGAATTCCGGTCTGGTACTCGGCGGCATGCACGATTACCTGGTGGGACAGACGAACACCGAGTTTATGGAACTAACCACCGCCCGCGAGCTCCTCGTGGAAAACGGCCACATTCAGGGCGTCATGGTCCAGCCCAAGGGCAAGGAAGCCTTCCCGGTCTATGCGGACAACGTCATCGTTGCCCCCGGTCGCGGCGGCGCGGAATGGCTCACGCAGGAGGCCAACCGCCTGAAGCTTCGCACGCAGAACAACGAGGTCGATATCGGAGTGCGCGTGGAGGTTCCCAACGCCATCATGGACCATCTGACCAAGCACCTCTACGAGGCCAAGCTGGTGTACTATTCGGATACCTATGAAAACAAGGTCCGCACCTTCTGCATGAATCCCGGCGGCGTGGTCTCCGAGGAGCACTATGAGTCAGGGCTGGCGGTTGTCAACGGCCACAGCTATGAGGACCAGTCCCTGCGCACACAGAACACCAACTTTGCCATGCTCGTTTCCACCCACTTCACCGAGCCCTTCAATCAGCCCATTGAGTACGGACAGTACGTGGCAAGGCTGGCAAACATGCTCACCGGCGGTCCCATCATGGTCCAGCGCCTGGGCGATCTGCTCAAGGGCAGACGCACCACCAAAGAGCGCCTGGCCAAGTCGACGACCGTGCCCACCCTCACCACCGCCGTGCCCGGTGACCTCTCCTTTGTGCTCCCCGAGCGCCATCTGACCAGTATCGTCGAGGCCCTGCGCGCCTTCGACCATATTGCGCCCGGACTCTACAGCCGCAATACTCTGCTCTATGGTGTGGAAGTCAAGTTCTATTCCAGCAAGATCCTCGTCAACTCCGATTTCATGACGGCCATTGACGGACTGTACGCAATCGGCGACGGTGCGGGCATTACCCGTGGTCTCATGCAGGCCAGTGCCACCGGCATTGCCGTGGCAAGGCATATCGCAAAGCCCGAAAACGCTTCCGGTCCGATCACGCTTCCCGGCTCCGCGCGCGCATAAGCTTTCAAAGTCCCGGAGACATACGAAAACAGCGGCAGATTCGATGCCGCTGTTTCTTATGCTTCAGTTTTCCTGATTCTCTGCTTCCTTGTCCTGCAGATACTCCTCGATGGTTGCGAGCACTTCGTCCGGATCCAGACCGTGCACCATGCAGGCCAGCTCCAGGGACTCGCCGTAGGAAGAGGGGCATCCGATGCAGTGCATGCCGCACTGCATGAGCACGGTCGCAATTCCCATGTCATACATGAGCATTTCGCCCATGGTTGTCTGTTTGGTGATCTCCATGAAAGGCTTCCTCCTTGGGATGAATTCGGTGCGAAGTATACGGCATTTTACGAGGATTGACAAGTGTCAACTTTGCGCTCCCGCCGGACCGCCGAACTTTTTTCGGGATCGCCCGTCCGATTCGTGCCAAGTCCCCGCCAACGTGCTATACTTTCCATGGAGCAAACGAAAAAAGCTACACGCACCGCCAAGACGCGTGCATACCATATCCATCCCACACAAAGGAGATCTTCTCATGCAGCAGAAACTGCTTTCCATAGCCATTCCCTCCTACAACTCCGAGAGCTACATGGAGCACGCCATCCAGTCGCTCCTGCCCGGCGGAGACGAGGTGGAGATCCTCATTGTCGATGACGGCTCAAAGGACCGCACCGCAGAAATCGCGGACCGGTACGAGCGCGAGTACCCCGGCATCTGCCGTGCGCTGCACAAGGAGAACGGCGGACACGGGGACGCTGTCATGACCGGCCTTCGCAACGCGACTGGCATATACTTTAAAGTCGTCGATTCCGATGACTGGCTGGACGAGGAAGCCTTCCCCCACATGCTCTCCGTGCTTCGCTCCCTGTCCGCGCCAGATAAGCAGATTGACCTTGTCATTGCAAACTACATCTACGACAAGGTCGGCGCCAAGCACAAGCATGTCATGAGCTATCATCATGCCTTGCCGCAGAACCAGGTCTTCTCCTGGGAGGAGACACGGCATTTCCGCCTGGGACAGTACCTGCTCATGCACTCGTGCATCTACCGCACCCAGCTTCTGCGCGACTGCGGCCTGGAGCTCCCCAAGCATACCTTCTATGTCGATGAGCTCTATGTCTACATCCCCCTGGAATATGTGAAAACCATGTACTATGTCAACGATGACCTCTATCACTATTTTATCGGGCGGGATGACCAGAGCGTGCAGGAATCCATCATGATCAAGCGCATAGACCAGGCCTTGAAGGTTAATAAGCTCATGATCACCTCCGTAGACCTGGAGAAGATCGAGAACGAGCATCAGCGCAAGTATATGCGCAATTATCTGGAGATTGTCACCACCGTCTCCTCCGTGCTCCTCACCAAGAGCGGCACAGAGGAGAACCTAAAGAAGAAGGAAGAGCTTTGGGACTTCCTCCAAAGGGAAAATCCCTATGCCTACGGCCTCCTGCGCCACCGCTTCATGGGGCGCGCCATCCACCTCAAGGGGGCCTTCGGGAGAAGTGTGCTCATCGGCTGCTATACCATCACGCAGAAGATCTTCGGCTTTAACTGAAGAAAGAGAAAAACGCCAAAAGCGCGGGACCGGCATCTACGCCTCTCCCGCGCTTTTGGCTGTCATCCGTTCTGACCTAAAACCTCTTTGGCCTTGGAAAGCACGACCTCAATGGTCTTGTCCATATCGTAATACTTGTATTCGCCGAGCCGTCCTCCGAAGATCACCCGGTCCAGCGCCTGTGCACGCTTCCTGTAGGCCTCATAGACGGCATTGTTCTGCGCGT
>JAFUZB010000036.1 GCA_017476845.1 Clostridia bacterium | reverse complement strand
TCGAAGAATTGAAAGGCATTAAGTCGGTGAAGGAAAATGGACGTTGGACAGTTCGCAATCTAACGAAGCCACGAAAAACGCTTGCCGATAAACTTCTTTTTCCGACAGGAAAGGTTTTATGGTGAGTTTGGGGTTCACCGAGCTAAAAATCCGAATTGTTCTGTTACAGTGACGAGGTGTCGGGGATAAACGTATCCTGCCAGGGAATCTCCATGCGGCCCTCCACCATATGGATGCGCAGGATGCTGTAGCCGGAATCGCGCAGCGATTTCGGGTTCCAGTGATCGAGCATAAGATAGGGGACCTGACCGATTTTGAAGATATACGTGCTCTGTCCGCCGAAGGTCTGCCTGGCCCCGGGACCGGTGCAGGGGGCGTCGGTGAGTTTCCAGCCGCAGGTGAGAAAGCGAGACTGCGCGACAAGGGCGGTATTGGGCGCCCATCCGGTGCAGCCGGAGGTGATGCAACGATACTTAGCTTCCCAGGCCATAAGTGCCGGTGCTTCCCGCTCCTGATCGATCAGGGCGGGATAGACTTCGCCCGTAAAGCCCAGATAGTCGTCCGTCAGGCGCGAAAAGTAGAGTGTCTTGTTCCAGTTGCCGCTGTGGACAAGCCAGGCTCTGCCTTCTGTGTCCTGGAAGAGCGTCATGTCGCGGCAGTCAAACCGATTGGGCTGCAGGGCGTGCAGGAAGGTGAAGGGGCCGGTGGGTGTATCCGATACAGCGCAGCCAGCAGCGGCGCGCGTGTAGTCGGGGGAATCTGCGTGAAACCACATGACGTATTTGCCGGTGGCAGGGCAATGAAGTACCTTGGGGCGCTCCAGCACCTGGCTGGGGTGCAGCGGACTGGAGGGGTGGTCGGGGTCTGCCTTCAGGGCAAGCCCTTCATAGTGCCAGGTGAGCAGATCCCGGCTGGTGTAACAGGACACACCGATGACGTCCACGCGGGAAGTGCCGGGACAGTTGTCCGCCCCCTTGTGTTCACCATACCAGTACCATAGGTCGCCGAAGCGAGTGATCATGCCGCCGTGTGCCTGGATGGGATTGCCCAGATCGTCCAGCCACATGCTTCCGTTTTTATTGCCTTCCATAAGACGGGTTTCCTTTCATGTACTGGCAAGCAGAATTCTCCCGCAAGATAGCTTTTCCTGCAGGAAAAGGCCAAAGAGGAAAAAGTCGCAGGGCAACCTGACAGGCAGATGTCAGGTTCTTTCTGGTACCATCTGCCATGAATGCCGCATGCGGCAGAAAAAGGAGGATGTGCAATGCGATACACCTGGCTGGATGAATACCTGCTCTCCAAACCCGGAGTGACCAAGAATCTGCAGACGGATTGGAACTGGATGCGTTATCTGATCGGCGGAAAGATGTTTGTGGCGGTGTGCCTTGGAGCAGATGAAAAACCCTACTATATAACCCTGAAGCTGGAGCCCGCGGAGGGCGCCTTTCTCCGGGAGCAGTATCCGGATATCATTCCGGGCTACTACTGCAACAAGGAGCACTGGAACTCTGTGAGGCCGGATGGCGAGGTGCCCGATGATGTCCTGCGCACCATGCTGGACCATGCCTACCGCGCGGTGCTGACATCGCTTAGTCGAAGTGCACAGCGGGAGGCGCTTGGGATGTCATGCTGTGGCACGGTGTGCGCAGAGTGCAGCTATAGGGGAACGGTCTGCCGCGGCTGCAATGAGAGCCGGGGATGCGTCTTCCACATGCCGGAAGGGATTCCCTGTCAGATTTATGCTTGCTGCGTGAAGAAGCACCGGTATGCGACCTGCGGAGAATGTGAGGCGCTCCCCTGCGATATTTGGCGAGAGACGAGGGACCCGTCCTTCTCGGACGAAGCTTTCAAGGAAAACATCGCGCAGCGGGTTGGTGCTTTGGAGAAACTACGGTTGGCTATGTCTGCAAAGATCTGAACAAGTCGTTCGGTGTCTTTTATAGGGCCATTGTTTTTTCTTGATGTCTCTGTAACACCGAGACCGTAAATCGTAGGTTAATCAATTGCTCTGTTCTTAATAGCGTCGTTTAACTTCTGGATGTCTTCCTTTACATTTACTCCCATGTACTCGAACATGTCTGAAATCTTACCTTTCATAACGTTGGAGTGCCACGTGTTGTCAATATGTAATGCAACCTTTTGGCGTCCTGCTATCCGTACCATTTCATCCAATGACATGTTGTGTATATAGGGTAATGTCGCATCCTTTATCAGTTTTGCCACCTCAGCTTGGATCAAGCTTTCTATGATGATAAGAAAACCTATACCTTGCTGTGTGTAATAGTTTTCTTCGTGAAGAGCTTTAAATTCAACCGTATTCTTGACATAGTTATAATAAGTTTCAATCGGCCACCTATCTTTATATTCCACATAGGCTTCTTCAGGTGTTGTGTTTGGGTCATTGGTTCTTAAGAGGATGATTCCAAACCCAGGATCATATTTTGCCAGCTTCTCTTCTGTGTGTGTGCCATCTCCTATGAGATTAGCATAGTCAAAGTACAACCTATCGTGCATTAGCTGATCTCGATAAACAATAATGCGATCTGTTGGATACTGGGACTTCGTTACCTTTTTCGGGTATACCTTTCGGGGTTTTTCGCCCTCCTTCGCTTGTTTTGCAAGTTCCGCATTTGCTGCTGCAGCGTCTTCTTGTGCATCTCGTTCTGCGATTTCTTCCAGTCCTGTTACTGTATATTCCATGTACTGTATTGATGAGTATACGGTTTTCCCATGCTTATCTTTCCGTTCATGAACAAATGAGCCGGTAAATGCGAGATGTCGCATGGCTGTCTTTCGTAATGCCGTAGTTCCGGGTACAGGAATAGTAAACACGCATTCATTGGCACGGTATATCCCCATGTTCTCTTCAGAGTAAAATCCCGAATCAATTCTGAATCTTGATTTGGAGAAGTGGTGTGCGACGAATGTATCCTTTACCGCCAGTTTATCAGGAATTCCGCCCTCAAACGCTTCACATGAAACAGCGCGTTTATGCTTTGCATCAAAAACCATCATAAAGTTTGCCTGCATATCCCCGAGCGTTTCATATTTGGCGCCATAATCTGCAAGCTCATTGTTGCTGGATACACAAAGCATGACATGTCCATCTATGTTGTAGCAGCCAGAGCCATCTTCGATGAGACTCTGCTCGACACTGCGTCTTCTTTTGTTATGTCGCCCGAGTGATTCGATAAACGCTCCCACGGTGTTTTCACTCAAAGTAGCCTGAGGATACCATTTGCAAAGTATGCTTTGAATGTAGAGCTCACGAATATCCCTTGCAGGTACATAGTGGTTGACAAAGTATATGATGGAGAGCACATAGATATTTACGGCATCCTTTTCAGAGAAGAACCTTTTCAATCGGGGTAAAACATCCTTAGAGCATGTCACTGCAATCGCATATGCGCCATAATCCAGGTTATCCGGATCTTCGGCATAAAGATCAGAGATCTCGCTATCCAGTGGTACATACTTTCCATTATAGATGTGCCCTATCGTTTTACCAGAAGCATTCTTCATCTTGCCTGGATGATTAGGGTCTGGTATCCGCAAACGCTCGCAAACATAATATCCATTCTTTGATGGTTTCACCATGCATGGGGGATCTTTGGGTTTAAGAGCTCTAATCTCAGGTGGGACTGCGAATTTCCCATGCTTGGGTTGCGCTCCATTGTTTGGCCTGGGCGTACCTTGTCTCATAGGATGCCTCCATGTACAAATTGAAGTCTGGTTAACCTACGATTAACCTACACAATTGTATCACGAAAGCACTTATATGTAAAGAGAAAACCTATAAATACTAAGGCTTTTTGGGCTGCTTAGCCTGCAGTCTACCTAGTGATTAACCTATATTTTACGGTCTCGGTGCTGTAAAGAAGCATGGAAAATACCGTGGGCGCTATTATAGTTTTATGCCATTCAACACCAGATAGGGATACGGTCCGGTTAACCCAGGATTAAATGAGTGAATTGTTTGATACGACCATGCTGTCTATTGTGTTTCATGTTGGCAAGGTGTTTAATGAAGGTGAATTGGATCGGGACACTTCTGTCGAGATTTTCGACAGAAGCTCTGGGAATGCATCCAGCCTGCGGCACATCTGGATCTTTGGTCGCTATCATTGATTTTTCGAAGGAAGACCGGAAAGTGGAAGAACGTGACTGGAAGGATGTCATGGACGGTGGATGGCAGGTTAAGTGTTGCAAGGTCACTTCGAAATCGCGTTATAAGTTTCGCTGGATGATAAAATGCATGAATTGACGAAAAATATAACAACCTTCTTTAGGAGGAATAGTGGGCGGACAACTGTGATTTTTTTCGCAGGAAGAACAAAAAACTGAATTGACGAAAAATATAACAGAAATTTGCTTGTTCTTCAAATAGAATGCCGTTATAATTTTCGCTGAACAGATTTTTCGTCTGAATGACGAAACTTATATCACAAAAAACGGAGGCTATGCAGTGTTAATCGGCAGAGAGCGGGAGGTTGGAAAGCTTAAAGAACTATATGAGAGTGATTCAGCGGAGCTGGTCGCTCTTTATGGAAGAAGACGAGTAGGGAAGACTTTCCTGGTGGACAGCGTTTTTGCCGGGAAGATAACTTTTCGCCATTCGGGCCTTTCCCCCTTGGATGATCGATATGCGGATGAATCCAGCCGGAAAAGTCGTCTCGGAGATCAGTTGAAGCATTTTACGCAGTCCCTCGCGCTGCAGGGGTTGCTAAAATCCCGCAAAAAACCCAGTTCCTGGTTGGAAGCTTTCTATATGCTGGAAGATGCATTACAGGAAAAGGATAATGGTGTAGATCGTCAATTGGTTTTTATTGACGAGATTCAATGGTTGGATACGCCCAAATCCGGTTTTATGACTGGGCTAGAAGCTTTCTGGAATGGGTGGGCCTGCCATCGTCCAAACCTGATGGTGATTGTTTGCGGGAGTTCAACAAGCTGGATCCTGAATAAGCTGATCCATAATCATGGTGGCCTTTATGGACGGGTTACAAGCCAGATCAGATTGCTCCCATTTACGCTGCATGAGTGTGAGAAGTTCTTTGCGGCAAAGGGGATCTCTTTCTCCCGATATGACATCACGCAGGCGTATATGGCCGTGGGTGGGATCCCGTATTATTTAAGGTTATTTGATCGAAAGCTCAGCCTGCCGCAGAACATACAAGCCATTTTTTTCGATTCAGACGCGCCGCTGCGAGAGGAATTTGATGAACTATTTTCATCCACATTCACCAATCCAGATACCATGAAAACGATCGTGAGAGCGCTCAGTAAGAAAGAAAGCGGACTGACGCGAAGTGAATTGCTGCAAGAAACAAAGATCGCGGACAGTGGAGAGTTTTCAAAACAGCTGAAGGCGCTTATTTCTGGAAACTTTATCATGCCATACTGCTCCTATGGCACTGGCAAGCGAGAAGAACTGTATAAGCTGATAGACCCTTTCTGTATTTTCTCCATTCGCTTTGTTCAGACAAATGTCAGCTCACATCTTCAATGGATGAACATAGAGGACTCGGGCAGTGTTACCGCCTGGCGAGGGTTGGCTTTTGAAAACGTATGTTTCCATCACGCAGAACAAATCAAGGCAGCCCTGGGTATCAGGGGAGTAAGCACGAAAGAATCGCTGTGGTCACGGAGAGGGACAGAAGAGTCACCAGGCGCGCAGATTGATATGATTATTGACAGGAGAGATCGGATAGTCAATCTATGCGAGATGAAGTTTACCGCGGACATGTTCACCATGAAAAGTGATGATCATTTTGCTTTGATTCGAAGAAAAAGCACATTGACAGAATTCATTCCCCGAAGGTCTTCTATACAAACCACCTTGGTCACGACCTATGGATTAACTACAAACGAGTATTACAGCGACTTTGTGCATATTGTCACTATAAACGAACTGTTTGCGTTTTAAAGAAGTATAAGCATCATACATGCAGGATAGAGAGCGCGTTGAATCAATCCACTGGGAACGAGCGGGTGGAGGAGTCATATGCTGCTGAACAACTTTGAACTTGATATGAAAGAAAAATGCACAGGAGAGGTGAGCGAATGGAGATACATTATAAGAAGTTGACTGAGAAGGAATTGGATACATTTATCAGGATGCGTATCCAGCAACTCCGAGAGGAAGGTGCGAAGGAGGATATTGATCTTGTGCCTGCGCTGAAAGATTATTATGAGCGGCATATGTCCGATGGGACATTTGTCTCCTGGTTGGCGATGGACGGAGAAAAAATCATCGGTACCAGTGGGATGTCGTTTGTCGAGAAGCCACCATATTTCGGCTGCCCGAATGGAAGAATCGGTCTCTTGTCGAGTATGTTTACTGATCCGGTTTACAGGCGTCAAGGCATAGCGAAAGAATTGCTCAGTCTTGTTGTTGAGGAGGCTAAGAATTATGGGTGCGGCACAGTACAGATTACTGCATCGGATATGGGTGTGCTTCTGTATGCGGATTTTGGATTCGTAAAGAACGGAAACTTTATGCAGTATAAGCTGTAATAAAGTGTATGAGAATCCATACGCGGTTAGAGGTGGGTTCCAGATATATCTGAATGATCAATGGAGGCGGCAAATGCGGCACGAATGCAAAATCACGGTGATCGACAAAAAGTGTTTTTCGGATTTTCAGGAGCAATATCTGGCTGATCCGAAATCCGGCCCATGCCCATTCTTCAATGTGGGTGATGAGTTTGTTCTGAAACGCACTCCTCGGCAGGATGACTTCTATCATTTAATGGACGGCAAGTTCTGTGGTGAAGCCTGGGATGCTGTGAGCCGCTATGTGTATACGGCACTGCAGGGAGGCTCAATAATGAAGGGATGGACAAACGATGACCGTATGATGATTGCCTGCTGCAATGATGGTACAAGACCGGTCATCTTCAAGATCGAACGAATCGATATACCGGAAAATGATGACGAGGCTGATTGGCTGGCAAAGCAGGACTTCAACAATACTGCAGAGCATGCATACACCGGCTGATAACGCAGAATTTGGGGAGATGGAATCCATGCGGAACTTTGGTTGCCTGCAGGCAAACCAGAGAGCGTATGATAGGTTCCATGATGGGGTAATGGGAGGGGTGCTATGATTGTTCACAGAACATCTTTTTTTCCTGCGAGCAGGCAGATCGTATTCACAAAGCTGCAAAGACTCGAGACACTTCAGCAGATCGCCGCACCGTATGCCACGTTTACACCGGTGGATAATGGAGCGGGAAGCATCTGGAAGCCTGGCAGCACTTCGTCCTTTCGATTCCGACTGTTTGGTTTGATTCCTTTTGGCACACACACGATTCACATTGAGCGATTTGATATGGATGTGATTCAGAGCCGGGAGCATAACGAGCATGTCCGCATCTGGGATCACAGAATCACACTGCAGGATATGGGTGATCAGACCAAATATACGGATGAAGTGGACATCCAGGCAGGCTGGAAGACAATCTTCATCTGGCTGTGGGCAAAAGCGTTTTATGCACACAGGCAGCGGGCTTGGATTCGGAATTTGCAGTCGGATAACCGGTAGACCTACCAGTGGAAAAGGAAATCTTGGCGAATGCTCAAGAACGCACATCTAGAAGTCGATGACAGGCTTGCAAAGTGGATCATACGAAATATAGAAAAAGAGCAGCTTTCGACGCCAGAGGAGATTACTGGGATCTGGCAGGAACTGCTCTTTCTATGATCCGCCTACAATGCTGTTAAGATAGGAAGCATAAACGCCAAGGCTGTCATTCATATTCGATCCCGTTTTCTTCGCACCATCTAACGGCTTTTCGTTTATAGGCTTCATTATGCCAGCTGTACCACTGATCCTCGATGCCGAGCCGTTGCACTTCATCCTTAAATCGCCGGAAGGCACCACGGCCGGAAATGGCGGAAGCTAGCCGATTATGTGCGGTTCCGGACAGGGAATCCACAAAAGACGACATGATGTCATAATCTCTGAGTTCGTACTGTGTCGGCAGGCTGCAGAAGCCGTGCTCATCCAGAGTATTATATGCCGCTTCCATTTCTTCAGGGGTCATGATCATCTGACTGATCATTATGATCTCGCCGGTCTCCATGTCCAGGAAATAGTTGGAAAGCGGGTCGATAAACTCAATGGCGTCGATTATATCTGCAAGTTTTACCTTCATTATAAGCTCCTCCTCTTGCTTGCCGAATGCTTATGTGTTGGGTTTCTTCGTTTGGCATGTCTGACATATGACAGCGACGTATTCATCAAAACAGTTCCCAGTATCCTGTTCTCTCGCGGATGGCCTCCACCGGGATTTCCGGCACTTCAATCCGCGAGGTGATGTTGCCGCCTTCCACACTCCAATTGATATGCTCCTTAATATAGCCTTCCGGATCAAGTTAACAATATCATCTTCTATTCCGCCAATGTCGGAGAAGTTGATGCGTTCATACATGACATAGATAGCAAGTGACATGTTACCATATATATCCTCTACATGTCACTAGAACAGGAGACAGAGAAATTCGTTTCCGAGCTTCCCTGTTTGCTTTTTCCTACCCCTATGCCATGCAATGTAATATGCTTTTGACGCTGATATATTCCCACCACTTTCTTGTGAGGTGGTGATGATCATATATGCACTGCAGAGAGACATAAGATCTCGCATCACTGGCAATTCTATACTTTCAAACCATTCTATTTTAGGAGGATCTAAAGGGGATGCATTTTCAAGCGATACCCAGAAATATGTAAGGCCTGAACGTATCACAAAGGAAACGTTGTGGGAAACTGCTTAAGGCACAGGGCATAGTGCGGTGAAGGGGCATGTCTTCACTTTGCGCATGCATGCGAGTATCATATGCGCCATAGCACAGTTTTGTGACCGCGCAGCGTGCAGAATAAGGCTGGCGGCGGAAATCCCTGACAGACAGGATGGATATCCATGGAAAAGATGACCTTTCAGGATGCGGCACAGTGTGAGGATGTGCGCCTTGCGGACCTGATTTCGCGCCTCACATTAGAGGAGAAATGCAACCTTCTCACGAGCCATCAGGCGAAGGTGGAGAGGCTGAAGCTGCCCGAAAACGCGCTGTGTACGGAGATTGCGCGCGGCAAGGTATCCAGGGACAGGGCGCATCCGAGCACGGTATTTCCCCAGCCTCTGGGCATGGCAGCGATGTTTGACCCAGAGATGATGGAGGCAATCGGTGAGGCGGCTGCGCGGGAGACACGCATTGTGTCTCGCCAGCTTGCACGGGAAAATGGCCGGTCGCCCTACTCGGGGCTGGTGACACTCGGCCCTACGGTGGATATGGAGCGCCATCCGCTCTGGGGACGCATGGAGGAGTGCTACGGGGAGGATCCGTACCTGTGCGGGGAGATGGCCGGGGCCTACACGCGGGGACTGCGCGGGAAGGATCCCATGCATCCCACGGTGATCCCGGGACT